>JANNQW010000284.1:0-17373 GCA_031400955.1 Verrucomicrobiota bacterium | reverse complement strand
AAGGACGTGCCAAGGACGTGCCAAGGACGTGCCAAGGACGTGCCAAGGACGTGCCAAGGACGTGCCAAGGACGTGCCAAGGACGTGCCAAGGACGTGCCAAGGACGTGCCAAGGACGTGCCAAGGACGTGCCAAGGTCCTGCCAATTTGCGCGAGGAAATTCTTCATGCACAGAACTGTTTTGCTAAGCAAGGATAGTATTTTCGTCAATGGAATATTATAACATACAGCAAAAATTTATTAGGTAAAATCCTGAACCCACTAAATACTTTTACTGATCTGGACAGCAGCGCAACTTGCATTCTGAAGGCGAATTCAACCCAGCACATCCAGCGCATTTCGCAGCAGCGTCAGCCCTGCCGCCTGGCTCTTCTCCGGGTGGAACTGCACAGCGACAAGATTTTTTGCAACGATACCGGAGACGAATTCACCGGTATAATCCGTGAGGCATGCAGCGAGCGAGACATCCTGCGGCTTTGGAAAATAAGAATGCACGAAGTAGAACACGGCTTCCGTGCCAAGACCGCGCCAAATTGGCAGCGAAGGATCGGTAAAACGCGCCGTGTTCCAGCCCATGTGTGGAATTTTCAATCCAGGCTGCGCAGTGAATCGCGGGACTGCACCCCGAAAGGCACCGAGTCCCGCCACGCCCGGATTTTCCTCGCTGCTTTCAAAGAGCAACTGATAACCAAGACAGATGCCGAGATAGGGCTTCTCTGCTTTCAACCAGGCGCGAAGCGGCTCCCACAGACCGCGCTCGTTCAACTGCCGAGCCGAATCACCAAAGGCCCCCTGCCCCGGAAACACCAGCAAGTCGATTTTTTCAAAATGCTCCGGTGCCGTCACCAGTGAAGCCTCCTGGCCGAGATGCTTGAAGGCGTTGATGACACTGCGGAGATTTCCGGCGCCATAGTCGAGGATGCCAAGTCGCATGACTTACAAAACGTCCTTTGTGCTGGGCACGCCGCTGACTCTCGGATCAATCCGGGTGGCCGCATCCAGCGCTCGCGCCAGTCCTTTGAAGATCGCCTCCGCCATATGGTGCGCATCCTTGCCGTGAAGGATTTCGACATGCACCGTCGCCATCACGGCGTTGGTGAAACCGCGCACAAATTCCTCGACGAGTTGAAATTGAAAAGCTGCGCCGATGGTTTCGACGCGCTCCGGTGCATCGTAATAAAGGAAAGGCCTCCCGCTCAGATCGATCGCCACCCGCGCCAAAGTCTCATCCATCGGCAGCAGACATGAGCCGTAGCGGACGATGCCCGACTTGTCACCCAGCGCCTCCTTGAAGCAGGTTCCGAGCACGATGCCCGTGTCCTCCACCGTGTGGTGGAAATCGACCGCAATGTCACCGACCGCCTTCACTTGAACGTCAAAGAGCCCGTGCTTCGCGAAAAGCGTCAGCATGTGGTCAAGGAACGCGATACCGGTGTCGATCTTGGATTTACCAGAGCCGTCGATGGACAATGACAGGTTGATGTCTGTCTCGGCGGTTTTGCGGTGTTTGGTCGATTGTCGGTTCTGGCTCATTCAATAATAGATCGTAGTTACCCTCATTAGACACGGTTCGTCAATGTTGCATGCTGGTCAGATTCGACGATAACAATTTTCACACCCCCCGTAATGAAGACTTTTCGCGATATGAAAAACATCTCCTGCATCCTCGCCACTGTCGGCGCATTCATTCTGACCGCAAACGCAGCCGAAAAACCCAACATCCTCTGGATCACCTGCGAGGACATCAGCCCCCACCTCGGCTGCTACGGTGACAAATACGCCGTGACACCGAACCTCGATGCGCTGGCGAAGCGCGGCACGATGTTCATGCACGCCTGGTCGAACGCTCCGGTCTGCGCCGCCGCCCGCACCGCCATCATCAGCGGAATGTATCCGCCCTCCACCGGCAGCGAACACATGCGGAGCAACGTGCCGATGCCTGAAGGCTGCAGGATGTATCCGCAGATTCTCCGCGAGGCCGGCTACCATTGCAGCAACCACACGAAGGAGGATTACAATCTGCAGAAGCCCGGCGGAGTGTGGGACGATACGAAAAACACGGCGCACTGGCGTCAACGCAAAACCGGCCAGCCGTTTTTCGCCATCTTCAACATCACCACGACCCACGAGAGCCAGATTCGCAAAGCGGGCCACAAGCTCGTTCACGATCCCGCAAAAGCGCCCGTGCCGCCCTACATGCCGGACACGCCCGAGGTGCGAGGAGATTGGGCACAGTATTACGACAACATCACAACCATGGACGGCGAGGTCGCAAAGGTGCTTCAGCAACTGCAGGACGACGGACTCGCCGATGAAACCATCGTCATGTTTTACAGCGACCACGGGGCGGGTATGCCGCGCAGCAAGCGCTCGCCCTGCAACTCCGGCCTCCAGGTGCCGATGATCGCTTATTTCCCGCCTAAGTGGCAGCATCTGGCGCCGAAGAATTACGGCCCGGGATCAAAGAACGATGAACTGGTCGGCTTCATCGATCTCGCGCCCACTCTGCTCAGCATAATCGGCGTCAAGGCACCCGATTACATGCAGGGACGCGCTTTCGCCGGAACACTGGCGAAGCCGGCACCTGTATTCATGTTCGGCTTTCGCGGACGGATGGACGAACGTCACGATCTGGTTCGCAGCGTCACCGACGGACGTTACGTCTATCTCCGCCAATACCTGCCGCACCTGCCCCACGGCCAGCACAACGCCTACATGTTCCTCATGCCCACGACTCAGGTTTGGAAGCGAATGTTCGATGAAGGAAAACTCAACGAAATGCAGTCTCATTTCTGGAAGCCGAAACCCGTCGAAGAACTCTACGATCTACAAAATGATCGCTGGGAAACCAACAACCTTGCGCTCGACGGCAGACATCCCGAATTGGAACGGTTTCGGCGCGCCGAACAGCAGCAGGCCGAACGCATCCGCGATCTCGGATTCATTCCTGAAGCCGAACGCATCCGCATAAGCGCAGGAAAATCCCCGCGAGATGCCGCGCAGAGCGATCAAATCTATCCGTTCAACGAGGTGTTCAACCTCGCACGGCAGGCCGGTGAACTTCAGAACAGCGACCAGGCACATTTCATCGCTGCGCTGGCGCACAAAAATTCCACCATGCGCTGGTGGGGCGTCACCGGATTGCATCTCAGCAAAAATGCCGGCCAGCGCGATGCCTTGGCAAAGCTGCTGGAAGATGAATCACCCACTGTCCGGGTGGCCGCCGCTGAATTGCTCGGCACTTATGGCCGTGCAGACGATCTGCCAAAGGCGCTCGACACTCTGCTGCACGTCGCAGATTGCAGCAATGACGGATGGTTCGCCGCAGTCGAGTCACTAAACGCGATCCACCGCCTGGGAATGAAAGCAGCACCGATCAAGGACAAGGTCGCCGCATTACCAAAAAAACTGCCCGGCGTCGATCCTAAGCTGAACGACTACGTCCCCCGGTTGATCGACAAAATTTTAATCGATCTTGAATAATCACAGGAAGGCCAGCAATTAACAGCATCTGACACGCGCCCGTCCTTCACACATGTCCCACGCACCAACCACCCAACCCTCTCCCGCATTGCTGGTCGCGCGGGACTGGAAGGATTATGAACTGCTCGACAGCGGCGATGGGATGAAGCTGGAGCGCTGGGGCGACGCCGTGCTTGCCCGTCCCGATCCGCAAGTCATCTGGCCGCGCGCCGGCGAGTGGAAAAACTGGGATGCCTGGTATCACCGCAGCAGCAAAGGCGGCGGGCGCTGGGAGTTCCGCAAGAAGCTTCCCGACTCATGGACGATCCGCCATCGTGATCTCGTTTTAAAAATCGCGCCCACCGGTTTCAAACACACCGGTCTTTTCCCAGAGCAAGCTGTGAACTGGGACTGGTGCGGCGAACAAATCCGGGCCGCAAAAACCAAGGGCCGCGAAGTCTCGGTGCTCAATCTCTTCGGCTACACCGGCGCCGCAACGGTCGCCGCTGCGGCCGCCGGAGCGAGCGTCTGTCATGTCGATGCCGCGAAGGGCATGGTCGAGTGGGCCAGGGAGAATGCGCGGCTCAGCCGCCTGGCCGAAGCGCCCATCCGCTACATTGTGGACGACTGCCTCTCCTTTGTGCGTCGCGAAATTCGCCGCAGCCGGAAATACGATGCCCTCATCATGGATCCTCCCAGCTACGGTCACGGCGCTGCGGGCGAAGTCTGGAAACTGGAGGAGCATTTGTGGCCGCTGCTGGAGGATTGCCGCGCGTTGTTGTCTGACCAGCCTTTGTTTTTTCTGGTCAACACTTACACGACCGGCCTCTCGCCCACGGCACTCGGCAACGTCATGACCCGGCTGCTCTCCGCGAAGGGCGGCAGACTCAGCGCCGGTGAAATCGGCCTCCCCGTCACCCGCGACCATCTGATTTTGCCCTGCGGAATTTATGGACGCTGGCAGTGGTGAAAACGACTTCACCAAGGTGAATGGAGCAGGAGATCGGCTAGAGTAGATCACGCGGGTATCCACTGTTGAAACTTGCGCTGTGGGTGCTTCGCGTTCTTTCGTGGCAAAATGCGCACTAATTAGCTAATGTTCGGATGTGTCTGATGAATCGACAAACTCCGATCGTGCCGGATTAACTCGTCCATCCTACTGGCTCACCCGCTTCCTGCTGCTGCGCCTTTTGGGCGTGGTTTATTTTACCGCGTTCCTCGTGGCGGTGAATCAGAATGTGGCGTTGATCGGACACAACGGACTGCTGCCGGCTGATGTTTTTCTGCATCGCGTGGAGCAATACTTCGGTTCGCCAAGCAAGGCATTCTACGAGCTGCCTTCGCTGTTTTGGTTGAAGCTTTCCGATCAAGCGCTGGTGATCACGGCCTGGATCGGTGTCGCGCTTTCAGCCGTCGTGGTCTGCGGCTATGCGAACTCAATCATCATGCTGGTGCTCTGGGCGCTCTATATGTCGTTCGTGCATATTGGGCAGCTCTGGTATTCGTATGGGTGGGAAACACAGTTGCTGGAGACAGGATTTCTCGCGGTGTTCCTCTGCCCCCTGCTTGATCCGCGACCCTTCGCGCGCAGTGCGCCGCCGGTGACGGTGCTGTGGCTTTATCGCTGGCTGATTTTTCGCATCATGATCGGCGCCGGCCTGATCAAGTTGCGGGGCGACTCCTGCTGGACGGATCTCACCGCGCTCTATTATCACTACGAGACGCAGCCGGTGCCGAACCCGCTGAGCCGGTTGCTGCATTTTGCGCCACATTGGTTTCAGAAATTTGGCGTGGCGTGGAATCACTTTATCGAACTTGTCGTTCCGTGGTTCGGATTCTGGCCGAAGCACGCGCGCAACATCGCCGGATTGCTCATGGCTAGCTTCCAAGTCGTTCTGATTTTTAGCGGCAATCTCTCCTTCCTCAACTGGCTGACCCTCGTGCCCTGCCTGGCGTGTATCGACGATTCCATCTGGCGGAGAGTGCTGCCGAAATTCCTCGTGCGCGCCGCAGATCTGGCTGAAGCGGAGCGGAAGCCGTCGCGAATGCCGGAAATTGCAGGAGGCTTGTTCGTCGTGGTGGTGGCGATGCTCAGCATTGAACCGGTCAAGAATCTCTTGTCTCCAGGGCAGATCATGAACGGATCATTCAATTCCCTGCATCTGGTCAACACCTACGGCGCTTTCGGCACTGTGGGACGCGAGCGCTACGAGATCATCTTCGAAGGCACGAATGATCCGGTGACCTTCGATTTTTCTGAGTGGCGCGCATATGAATTCAAGGTGAAGCCCGGTGATCCCAACCGTCGTCCGGCGATCATCACGCCCTATCATCACCGACTCGACTGGCAAATCTGGTTTGCCGCCATCCCTGCACGTCATTACGATCTCAGCACCATGCCTACTCCCGGGCAGTATCCGTGGACGGTACATTTTATCTGGAAACTTCTGCAAAACGACCCAGCCGTCCTCGACCTTCTCGCCAATAATCCGTTCCCGACCACGCCACCGAAAAATGTACGCGCGATCCTCTATCGCTATCAGTTTGCCCCGCCTGGAAATGTGGGCGGTGCTTGGTGGACCCGGGAACGGGTTGGCGAATGGCTGCCGCCGCTGTCGCTAATCCATCCGGATTTGAACCGGTTTCTGGAAGCCGGTGGCCTCATCCAGCTGGAAAAACCGTAGTTTCCGGCCATCCAGAGAGTCTAAAAAATCTCGCTTTTGGCAATTTCCATGATTGCCAAACTCTCGTCTTGCGGATATTTAAGTAGTGTTTACTTAATTCTCTAATAATTCTCGATTTTCCAAATCACCTCTTCGGCCATGCCATGACTCCCGCTTTCGCCAACCGGATCACGGACGCTGCCACACTCCCTGGCAACGAGGTGATGAGTTTGCGCCATTGGTTGTCGAATGTATTTTTTCTACATCTTGACCTCTGGCCATGGGGTTCAGTCGCTGCGATGCCAATGCGAGCACTTGCGGTGCGCGGCCTGGGCAGAAGATCACATGATGACACTCCGCCGGAGCCTTCCGGTGTTCAAGGGGAACAGCGATTCCAGCACGAGCCGGTGTTGTTGCACGAAGCGCTCGCATTTCTCCAGCCTGCGCCCGGGAAAATTTTTATCGATGCCACTCTGGGTGGTGGCGGCCATTCCGCCTCACTGCTGGCAGCGGGCGCCAGTGTGCTGGGGCTTGACCAGGATATGGCGGCCATCTCGGCTGCGGGCGAGCGTCTGGCGGAACACGAGGAAAATTTCGTGGCGTTGCGCATGAATTATCGCGGCATTGGCAGAGTGCTGAAAGAAACCGGTGTCGATCAGGTGGACGGCATCATCGCAGATCTTGGTGTTTCTTCGCATCAGATCGACACGGCGGAGCGCGGCTTCTCCTTCCAACAGGACGGGCCACTCGATATGCGGATGGATTCACTGGGCGGCAGGACAGCGGCGGACATTGTCAACGAGTGCAGTGAAGAAGACCTGGCCCGTATCTTTTTTGAATACGGTGAGGAGCGTCTTTCTCGTCGGGTGGCCCGCGCTATTGTTAAGCGCCGCGTCCTGCGTCCCTTCCACCGCACACTCGATCTTGCGGAGGTAGTCGCTTCTGTATTGCCGCGCAGGGGGAAAGCACATCCGGCAACCAAAGTGTTTCAAGCCCTTCGCCTGGAACTCAATGACGAACTCGGCGCGTTGCGTGAACTTCTGGAAAATGCGCCGCGCCTGCTCAAACCTGGCGGCCGCATTGCAATCATTTCATTTCATTCGCTTGAGGACAGGATTGTGAAACAGAACTTCGCCCGTCAGTCCACTGAGTGGCTGGACCGGCCTGAATGGCCGGAGCCGCGCCGCAACCCGGATCTTTCATTCAAACTGCTCTCCAAAAAACCGGTCGAAGCATCCGCCGAAGAAATCTCGCGCAACCCTCGCGCCCGCAGTGCCCGGTTGCGCGCCGCTGAACGCCTGTCCTCATGAGCAAACGCCCCCATGCTCGACGCGCCCGGCTACCCCACCGCTGGGCTGTCTATATATTTCTCACCCTCATCAGCGCCACCACCAGTTGGGTGCTGCTGGAGCATGTGCTGGTGAAAAACCGCATCGTGAATCTGGGTCGCTTGCAGCAAGATGCGGAAGGCGATATCGCCGATCTCAATCGCGACATCCGCGGCCTGAACTTGCGGATCGAGGAAGCACTGTCGAGAAAAAATCTCCAGAGCACACTTGCCCGGCACCGCACCCGTCTCCGTCCCATCCAGCCCGGAGCGCCCATCATCATCTCAGCCGCCAGTCAAACCAACCAATGACCGACGACGAATCCCAGTCCTCGACCAGTTCGCGTTACCTGTCACGTCGCATCACCTTCGTCGGTGCTGCGTTGTTGCTCGGTATCAGCGCCATCTGGGCACGACTCTATGATCTCCAGGTCACGCGACATGCCGAGATTGCCAGTCGCGTCGAAGAGCTTCACCGCGTCCAGCGCATCCTGCCCGCGCACCGCGGCGCGGTGCGGGACCGCAGTGGTGAATTGCTGGCGCACGACAAGACGACGCATGACCTCTTTGTGAACACCCAGCAATTGCGCGATCTCACCGTGGTCCGCACCAGGCTGGCTAGAGTCGAGAAAACTTCCGTTCTGGAACTCGCGCGCCGCAGCCCAGCCGCGGAGATCATCTCACGCTATCGTGCCCATGCCGTAAGTGCGATGACCACGATGTATCTGCGTGACGGTGGATCAATAAACGAAGCCGCCGAGGAACTGGCCCAACTTCTCGCCGATGAAAAGCGCATCGAGTTTCCGCTCCTCAAAGGGTTGCCTGATAACGTCGCCGAAGACTGGCGCGAGCTGATCGAGGCCGAGGACCTCGTCGGCATCAGCCTCCGCAGCGCCACGCGCCGGGCTTATCCCTGCGCGGAACGGCTCACCCACGTGCTGGGCTATGTAAACCATGAAAACGAAGGACAGGAAGGCATCGAGTCATCGTTCAACAAAATACTCAAGGGACAGGACGGAACCCGGCGGATTGAGCGTGACCGCAAGGGACGCGAGATCAACACGCTGCGAGGCGAGACAGTGGAGCCACGCAACGGTCACGACGTGCTGCTAACCATCGACATGCAGCTTCAAGAACTGATGGAGGAGACGCTGGAGGGGGCGTTCGCTTACTACAAGCCGCGCAAGATCATCTCCGTGCTGGTGGAGCCGAAAACCGGTGCCATCCGGGCCATGGCCAGCCGCCCGCACTTCGAACGCACGGACATGGGCGGCATGCTCAACAATCTAGCAATCGGCGCGCAATACGAACCGGGTTCCGTTTTCAAAATCATCGCCTTCGCGGGAGCCCTCGATCGCGGGCTCGTTCATCTGGACAACACCATCAACTGCGATGCTGACCAGAAAGTTTTCGCGGGCCTCAACATTCACGACCACGTCAGCGGACAGGTCACCGTCGCCCAGGCTTTCATTCGGTCCAGCAACCGCGGCGCCTACCTTCTGGCGCACCGTCTCGGCGATGCCAGCTTCATGGATTATGTGCACAAATTCGGCTTTGGTCAGAAGAGCGGCATCCCGTTGACTGGCGAAGTCGCCGGCCGTGTGCTGCCGCGCAAATCATGGGACATGCTCACCGGCTCGCGCATGGCTATGGGGCATGCCATTGCCGTGACACCGCTGCAAATGGTCATGGCCGTGGCTGCCATCGCCAACGGCGGCACCCTGATGAAACCCCAGATCATCCAGGAAATCCGCGACGATTCCGGCAATGTGCTGGAATCACTCACCCCGCAGCCTGTGCGCCGCGTTTGTAGCGAGCGCGCCGCCGCCGCACTGCGCATCGCGATGGAAGGTGTCGTCGGCGAGAAAGGTACCGGGGCCAAGGCGGCGATTCCCGGCCTGCGCGTCGCCGGCAAGACCGGCACCGCCCAACTTTACACAGCCAACGGCAAGGGCATCAACGAAGGCCACTACTGCGTTTCGTTCGCTGGCTTCGCTCCGGCGGACAAACCGGAACTCTGCGCCATCGTCGTCGTGGATGATCCACACGCTCCGCAAGAGGAACTTCTGGGCGGCGTGCTGGCGGGACCGATTTTCGCGCAACTCATGAAGCAGTGCCTCGAACAAGTTAACGTGGCCAGGTCTGCGGTAGCAAAGGGAGGCGAACGATGAAAGTGCGCGAACTGATTGATGCGCTCAGCCATCCTCCGGCTACAGGCGACCTCGATACCGAAATAACAAAGATCACCTATGACTCGCGCCAGGTGGTGCCGGGCGTCTTGTTCGCTGCGCTGCGAGGCGCGCATAGCGACGGCCACCAGTTTATTTACAAGGCGCTCGACGCCGGCGCATCAGCGATCGTCGCAGAAACACCACCCTTCGCGGAATCCGCCAAGCCATGGATTCATGTGCCTGATTCACGCGAAGCACTGGCCCGCATTTCCGCGCGCTTTTATTCGGAACCTTCAAAAGAACTGATGGTCTCCGCAGTGACTGGCACCAATGGCAAAACCACCACCGCGTTTCTGATTCATCATCTACTGAACGCCGCGCACGTTCGCTGCGGACTGCTCGGAACCATCTCGTGGGACACCGGCGCTGGAAAAACTGTTCCCGCGACACACACGACACCGGAGTCGCTCGAACTTCAGGGCTTGCTCGCGCAGATGCGCGACAACGGCTGCCGCGCTTGCAGCATGGAAGCCTCCTCGCACGCGCTCCACCAGCATCGCATGGACGCTGTGCGGGTCAGTGCAGCCATTTTCACCAATCTCACTCAGGATCACCTCGACTACCACGGCGCCATGGAGGATTACTTCAAGGCCAAAGCCAGGCTCTTCGAAATGGCCGCAGAACGACCCGATGGAAAACTCATCATCAACATTGATGACAAGTGGGGCCGCCGCCTCGCTGAACAATTTGAAAATCACCCCGGTCTGCGACGCTACGGATTTTCCATCGGCGCCGACTACCGCGCATCTGATGCCCGCTGTGATACCGCCGGCACTTCCTACGAACTGGAGCACAAAGATCGCAGCCTGCTGGTGCGCCTGCCGCTCGTGGGTCTTTTTAATGTGCACAATTCCCTTGGCGCCATCGTGGCCGCACACACGCTGGGCTGCAACTTCCGCGAAAGTGTCACCGCTCTGAAAGATGCGCCTCAAGTTCCGGGCCGCATGGAGCGCGTCACCGACCGCGAACGATTCAAGGTCTTCGTCGACTATGCACATACTCCCGATGGACTGGTCAATGCCCTGGGATCAGCCCGCGCCCTGCGCCCCTCGCGCATCATTACGGTATTCGGCTGCGGTGGCGATCGTGACCGCACCAAGCGCCCGCTCATGGCGCGCGCAGTGGAAGAAGGCAGCGACATCTGCATTCTCACCTCCGACAATCCACGAACTGAAGACCCGGCGCAGATCATGGAAGATGCGCGAAAAGGTTTTAGCCGGCAAACTCACGCGCTCGTCGAGGACCGGCGCGAGGCGATCAAGCAGGCCATGCTCAACGCCCGTGACGGCGACCTGATATTGATCGCGGGCAAAGGTCATGAAACTTATCAGGACATCGAAGGCGTGAAGCACCCGTTTGATGATCGCAAGGTCGCGCGCGGTTACCTTAACTTGCGAAAGGAGGAATACTGATGAAGCCCCTCCCCATCAGCACTGTGACTGAATTCTGCGAAGGCAAACTCATCGCGGGCGACGGCTCGCGGCTCATCAATCACGTCAAGACCGACTCGCGAAAAGTCCAGCCGGGTGATCTTTTCATTGCGCTCATCGGCGAGAATTTCGACGCGCACGATTTCATCACCCAGGTGGCCAATGCCGGTGCCGCTGCGGTGATCGTAAGCCGTGCTCCGGCTGAGCCGTTGCCAGGCTGCGCTGTGATTCTGGTGCCCGACACCCTGCTAGCCTTGCAGAATCTAGCGCGAAATCACCGCCGTCTCTTGAACCCCCTGGTCATCGGCATCACCGGCAGCAACGGCAAAACTTCAACCAAGGATTTCACCGCCGCCGTGATGTCGCGCAAGTATCAAGTGTGCGCCACCGAAGAAAACCTCAACAATCACATCGGCCTGCCGCTCACAATCCTTAGCATGACCTCCACGCAAAATTGCGGAGTGTTTGAAATGGGCATGAATCACGAGGGAGAAATCGCCCTGCTCTGCTCCATCGGAGAACCGGACGCCGGGATCATCACCAACATCGGCGTCGCCCACATTGAAAATCTGGGTTCCCAAGAAGCGATCGCCCGCGAAAAAGGCACGCTCGCCACCTGCGTTCCTGCGGACGGGCTGGTGGTGCTCAATGCGAATGATGAATCTTCGCCTTCCATCGGACGGCGCAGCAAAGCCCGCATCGTCACCGCTGGCATCGGCTGTGGCGATGTCAGCGCCATCGTGCATGAAAGTGATGAAACCGGTTCACGTTTTGATCTGAACTTCAGTGACGGCAGTAGCGTAGAAACGCATCTGCCCGTCCCTGGCCGGCACATGGTGGCCAACGCCACGCTCGCTGCGGCCTGCGCCTGGCATTACGGCGTGCCACCGCTGGAAATCGCCGATGCTCTGCGCAGTGTGAAACTCACTCACGGCCGCATGCAAGTGAAGCGCGTCTGCGGTGTGATGTTCTTCGACGATTCTTATAACGCCAACCCCGATTCGATGCGCGCAGGTTTGAAAACCCTGGCCACCATGACTGCATCTGGTCGCAAGGTGGCCGTGCTCGGACGCATGGGCGAACTCGGCGCACACGCTGCGCAAGGACATCGCGAAGTTGGTGAATGCGCCGCCGACTGCGGGCTCGATGCCGTCTTCACCTTGGGAGATGAGGCCGCCCAGATCAGCGCCGCCGCCGCAGCCAAGCAGTCGACCATGCAGACTCGGAATTTCTCATCGCATGAAGATTGCGCCACGTTCCTGCGCGGCTGGCTCAAAGAAGGCGACGCCGTCTTGCTGAAAGGCAGCCGCTCCGCAGGCATGGAACGCGTGCTCTCCCATCTTGAATCTGCATGATTTACTGGCTCACAGAACTTAGATATGACCTTGGCGCGGACAGCTTCATCGCGAAGCTGCTCAACCTGTTTCATTATCACACCTTCCGCGCGGGTGCTGCGTGTCTCACGGGTTTTCTGCTCTCCCTCATCTTCGGCGGCACGGTGATCCGCAAGCTGATCTCGCTCAAGGTCGGTCAGCCCATCCGCACCGCTGAAGAAGTGAACAAGCTTTTCGAATTGCATGGAAAAAAGGCCGGCACTCCCACGATGGGCGGCGTGCTCATCATCGGCACCTTCATCGTCTCCGTGCTGCTCTGGTGCGACTGGAAAAACATCCCGGTCTGGATCTGCCTGGGCACCACCCTGCTGCTCGGCGCTCTCGGCTTCTGGGATGATTATGAAAAAGTCGCCCGGAAAAATTCCAAGGGAGTCAGAGCCCGGACCAAACTCGCGTGGCAGTTCGCCGTCGCCATCGTGGCCTCAACCATCTTTGCCTATGCGATGCCAAATGGTGCGCTGATCACCACCGGTAAAATCATTCACACCGAAACAAAACTGGAAGGCAGCCCGCAGCGCACCACCGAAACAACCACGATCCACGAAACACGCCGTCCCGTCTCCTATCGCAGCCTGATCATCCCGTCGTTCAAAGATCCGCTCATCGTGGACATGGGCATCTTCACTATCGTGCTGTTCTCGCTCATCATCGTCGGCGCATCGAACGCCGTGAATCTCACCGACGGACTCGACGGCCTCGCCACCGGCTGCACCGTCAGCACCGGTCTGACTTATGCGACATTTTGCTACATCGCGAGCAATGTGAACTACGCGCGCTTCCTCTTGATCCCTTACTTCCCGGATGCGGATGAACTCACCATCGTCGCCATGGCGCTCGTCGGCGCCTGCTTCGGCTTCCTCTGGTTCAACTGCATGCCCGCGCGCATGTTCATGGGCGACACCGGATCACTCGCCATCGGCGGGTGCATCGCCACGCTGGCCATCGGTTGCAAGCAGGAGATAACGCTTCTCCTCGTGGGCGGCGTGTTCGTCATGGAGGCGCTTTCCGTGATCATCCAGGTCGCCAGTTTCAAAAGCACTGGGAAACGCATCTTCCGCATGTCACCCATCCATCATCACTTTGAACTGGGCGGCTGGAAGGAAAGCCAGGTCGTGGTCCGCTTCTGGATGCTCTCCCTGATCTTTGCCATGATCGGACTCGCCACTTTAAAAATTCGCTGACATGGAACTCTCAGGACAAACCATCGCCATCCTCGGTGCCGGTCGCAGCGCGCTGGGTGCCGCACGCCTGGCGCGCAAGCTCGGCGCGCGGACGATTGTGTTCGACACCGGTGATGCCAGCAAACTCGCTACAGACCTTGCTAAACTTCGCGCTGAAAATATCGAGTTCATCCTGGGACTCGAAAAAGCGAAACAATCCGCTGCGCAGGAGAAATTCAATCTGGTCGTCACCAGCCCCGGCATCGACGCCTCATGGGAACTGCCGCGTCTCTTCACTTCACGAGCGGTGCCCTTGATCGGCGAAATCGAATTCGCTTGGCGGCAGTTGCAGGACACGCCGGTCGTGGCCATCACCGGCACTAACGGCAAAACCACAACCACCGAGCTTATCGAACGCATGTTCAACGGCTGCGGCCGCAAGACCATCGCCTGCGGAAACTACGGTCATCCGCTCTGCGAAGTCGCAGCCAGCGGCGTTCATTATGATGTGCTTACTGTCGAGATCAGTTCCTTCCAGCTCGAGACCATCACTAGCTTCGCGCCACGAGTCGGCATCTGGCTGAACTTCGCGCCGGATCACCTCGACCGTTATCCCGACATTGGCTCATATTTTGCGGCCAAGCGACGGCTGTTCGATTACATGAGCCCGGATGACATCGCCATCGTGCACGAAGGCGAATCGCTCGGATCGCTCCAGCCGAAGACCGTAACGTTTTCCACCGCTGCGGAATCGAAAGCAGACTTTACCCTTCGAGGCCAGGACATTCATTTCCAGAATGAAAGCGTCGCTTCGATCAGGAACCTGCCGTTGCAAGAGCGTCACAACATCGAAAATGAAATGGCTGCGCTCGCTGCAGGCTGGGCGATGGGCTTGAAGTTTCCCGAAATGACGCGTGCGCTTTCCGGTTATGAATCCGCGCGGCATCGCTGCGAAGTGGTGCGCGAACACGGCGGTCATCGTTACATCAACGACTCCAAGGCCACCAACCTCCACGCAGTGGAAAGCTGCCTGCGTTCGCAAGATGCCAGCGTGGTGCTCATCGCCGGTGGCAAGGAAAAGGGCATCGACTACACATCCTTTCGCCCTCTGCTGCGCGAAAAAGTTTCCGCTCTCGTCGCTATTGGCGAGATCGGAGACAAGCTATGCGCACTGTTCGCCGAAGACGTGCCCTGCCGCCGCGCGGCCAACGTGCCGGATGCTGTGCGCGCAGCCACGGAGCTCGCCCGACCCGGCCAGGACATCGTCTTTTCACCCGGCACCTCGTCCTTTGACATGTTCAGCGGCTATGTCGAACGCGGCAACGTGTTCCGCGACGCTGTGATTTCGCTGACCTGATTCTCAAACTCCTGAACCCCCGCAAGCAACCCAACACCATGAAGCAACAACCCAATAACCCTAAAAATGCTGGCATAGCTGGCAGGCTCAATATGGCCGGCTGGCGCAAACATTACGTCGCAGCCATGACTGCGGACGAGGAAACCTGGCAGCAGCGCGAACCCGGAAGCAACCTCGGCCGGGTCTTCATCATTCTTTTACTGCTGCACGTCTTCCTGATTGGGGCCGTTGTATTCTTCAACGTCATCTCACCCAAATCACAGCCTGCCGTCGCCACCGTAAAACCAGCTGTCGCCAATCCGCTGGCCACGAACTTGAAGACTGCGGCTTCAACGACAGTGCCCAAGGCGCTGGCAATCAAGCCCGCCGCTGAAATCCCGCCAGCAGCACTGACACCCGCACTCACATCCCCTAAGACCGTAGTAAAACTGAGCGAGACGGCAATTTACGACGTGCGCTCCGGTGACAACGTGCCCGGTATCGCCACCGCACTCGGCATCAGTGCCGCGGATCTGATCAGGCTTAATAACCTCGACAGCACCGAGCTTTATCCGGGACGCAAACTCACCTATCCAAGGAAATCAGCGCCACCCGTACTGAAGGCGATGCCTATTCCAACGCTAGCGAACTACAACTTAAGTTCAAAACCGGAAACCATCAAAACGACCATCCCCGCCCATGAAAACACAGCGCCAGTGAAGCTCAAGGACAACCCCGTCCTCACCTCCGCTGACTCCCCGCCTAAATCAAATGCAGCAAGGACTACGGTGCAAGCTGGCGACCAGCCGCCCACGATCAAACCCCTGCAAAAAATTGAACCCTCGAGCATTGCCACAAAACCAAAGTCAGCCCCCTCCTCGGAATCATCCAAGACTGCAATAACAACGTCCAAGACCGATAAAGCCACCAAGGACACCACCAGCCGCCGTTCCCACTTGGTCGGCCCCAAGGAAACCCTCTACTCCATCGCCCGCAAATATGGCGTGAAAGTAGATGCCTTGCAAAAAACCAATAACATCAAAGACCCGACCATGTTACGCGACGGCATGAAGTTAGTCATCCCATCAAAGAGTTAAAAGGGTTAATTGATTAGTGACTCCATCTTCCATCTCCTAACTTCAAATCCCATGCAACGCTGGAACGCCTTCGCCGTGGCCCTTGCCGTGCTCGGACTCTCTGTCATCGGACTGGTCATGCTCGCCAGTACCAGCTACTACCTCGAGGAAGCGGGCGGTGAGAATTATTACACACTCCGGCAACACGTCATGTGGCTCACCTTGTCCTACGCCGCTTGCGTCATCGGCGCACTGGTGGACTACCATCTGCTCTACCGATTTCGCTGGTGGATATTTGGCATCACCATCCTCTTCCTCGCCCTGTGCTTCACTCCCTTCTTCGGCGAAACCGTCAACGGCGCATCGCGCTGGGTTTCGCTGAAAAAGCTGGGTCTCCGGGCCTTGCACTTTCAGCCCTCGGAATTCGCCAAGGTCTCCTGCGCCATCGTTCTCGCCGCGTGGTTCGCCCGGCAGGAGCCGCTGACACGGGAGTTCGGCGACGGCTTCATGAAGCCCGGCCTCATCATAGCCTTGATCGCCCTGCTCATCGGCGCGGAAGTGGACTTGGGCTCCGCCGCACTGGTGGTCGCAGCCGGTGCCGGCATGATGTTCGTCGCTGGAACCCGGCTCATATTTCTCGTGCCCGTAGGCGTGTTCTCCCTCGTTGGATTCGCCGCCGTGGTCAAGATGATGCCCAATCGTGTCGAACGCATCATGGCCTTCCTCGACCTTGAGAAATATCGCGACGGTCTCGGTCTCCAGCAATGGCGCTCGCTGCTCGCTTTCGGTTCCGGCGGTCTGCACGGCCGGGGACTCGGCAACGGACGTCAAAAAATGAGTTACCTGCCCGAGGCTCACACCGATTTCATCTTCCCCATGGTCGGCGAGGAATTCGGCCTCATCGGCACCAGCATCGTCATCGGCTTGTTCGCGCTTCTCATCGTCGGCGGTCTTCTCGTGGCGCATCGTGCCGAGGATCGTTTTGGCAAGCTCCTGGCCTTCGGTATCATCCTCACCCTCGGACTGGAGGCCCTCATGAACATGGGCGTCACCACCGCGCTGCTGCCGAACAAGGGCCTCCCCCTGCCCTTTGTCAGTTACGGCGGCTCCAGCCTTGTCGCCGCCATGCTCGGCATCGGCATCGTATTAAATATTCACCACCAGTCCTCCGCGGCAAAATCATAGCAGAATTCCCGCAGGCCGACGCCGCATGGCAGCAACAGTCTAGCGCCCGTAAGTGAGCATAAAGTCGTGCGCGGGTCCCCTCGCGGGGGGGTAATGTTTTAAAATACGCG
>JANNQW010000283.1:0-14304 GCA_031400955.1 Verrucomicrobiota bacterium | reverse complement strand
GGGCTTTTTTTTAATGTTCGGCCATTCCACGCGCTTCCAGCGCGAGATCTTCTTCTCGTTGCGCTCGATCGCGCGGCGCGTGGGCCGCTGGCAACTGAAGCCCAGTGCGCCGAGCAACTTCCACACATGACCCGGATGATATCTTACTCCTGTCAAATCCCGGATCAGCAGCGCCACGCGTGGGCAGGTCCACAACTCGGTGCGGTAACCCTGCGCCCCGGGTCCCTCCAGCAACGCGTCGCACACCTGCTCGATCTGCGAAGTGCTGAGTTTGGCCTTGGGGCCCGCTGGACCTTTGCTGGACAACGCCTCCAGTCCGCCGGACTCCCAAGTATGCTTCCAGCCATAGGCCACCTGCCGGGCCACCTTCAAGCGTCGCGCCACTTCGGCGGGGGCGACGCCCTTTTCAAACAATCTGGCAGCGCGCTTGCGCCGCCGCTCCATTTCAAGATGATTACGTCTGATGCTCATCTGCCGAGCATAACATAACTTCAACACTTGTCATCCTATTATGCGGGACTTAATATATTGCAGGCAAAGTCTGCGCAAAATAGCATTCATGGCGTATGGGACATCCGCCACCACCGTCTGAACTGCCACCACCTTTTCAGCCGTTTGACCACGGAAAGGAAACGCAGATCACAAGGCAGCAATTGCCGCACTGGGTGCAAAATGGTGTGACTTACTTTGTCACTTTCCGGCTGGCTGATTCGTGGCCGAAGCCGCTGTTGGAGCGATGGACGGCGGATCGGGCGCGATGGCTTGAGTTACACGATATTGTCCTGGACGAGGAAGGTCATTGGCGCAGAAAACTGGAGAAGTTACCCGAAGAACAACGCCTGGAGTTTCGCGATCGGTTTACAGCGGTGTTTGAGAGGATGCTGGACGAGGGTCGCGGAACTTGCGTCCTGCGTCGTGACGATTGCCGCCGAATCGTGACGGAAGCGCTGACACACTTTCACGGGGAGCGCTGCTGGTTACGCGCGTTTGTCGTAATGCCGAATCATGTGCATGCGCTTGTCACTTTGCAGCCTAGCCATGAGTTGAAAGCCATTTTGCACTCATGGAAAAGATTCAGTGCGCGGAGGATTAATGAAATTCTGGACCGCGAAGGGAGTCTTTGGCAGTCTGAAAGCTGGGATCATATTGTGCGTGACGAGGCGGCCTTGGCGAAATTTTCCAGGTATATCCAAGAGAATCCAATGAAGGCAGGAATTCAAAGCGGATTCACGCTGCGCTGAATGGTGGTCGCGGGTGTCCCACACGCGAAATCAGAATTGTATTGCAGGCAAAGCCTGGGTAAATAGTTTCCATGGCGTATGGGACATCCGCCACCACTGACAGGCACAAATACACTTGCGCTGCGGCCTGCCCTAGCCAAAAGGTTTGCTCCCAATCCCAAATCAACCTCTCTGACTATGTCCAAAATTCAATTCGGTTCTGAAGTCTACACCTGGTTCATGCAGGGCACCGGCAAAGGCTACGACAACAAGCTCGATCACATGATCAAAGTCGCCGCCGAGGCCGGGTTCACCGGCATCGAGCCCATGGTGCTCGAAATTTCCGAGAAGGCGCTCGGCTGTTCGCCCTATTGGATGGGTGACTTGAAAGATCCGGCAAAGCTCAAGGCCAGTCTCGAGAAGCACAATATGAAACTCGCCGGGCTCGCGCTCATCTGCGGCTGGGACGGGGAGACGGAAACACCCGAGGAACGTGCTGCGGCCGATTACGCCATCGCGACGCTGAAACACTTTCCAGGCTCCATGCTTGGCACCGTGACGCTACCGAGTGGCCGGACCAAAGATTTGCAGCGGCGTCGGCTCAACGTGGCCCGCAACGTGAACAACGTGTCGAAGCGCGCTGCTGATCTCGGCATCAAATGTTCCTATCACCCGAATAGTCCGCCCAATTCCATCGTGCGGACGCAGGAAGACTATGATGTGGTGCTCAACAGCCTCGACCCCAAGGTCACCGGCTGGACACCCGACGTGGGCCACATCATCCGTGGCGGCATGGACGTGATCGCGACGCTCAATAAATGGGCGCATCTGGTGAACCACATTCATTACAAGGATTATTCCGGCAACGGTCCTGAGCCGTGGGCGCAGATGGGCACAGGAAAACTCGACTTCCACAAAATCACCGAGTGGCTGGTGCAGCGCAATTACGAAGGCTGGATCATCTGCGAGGATGAAGCCCACGTCGCCGTGGACGATCCCGATGGTGTCACGAAGCAGAACGGCAAGTGGTGCCAGGAGCAGCTTCTGCCATTGGTGAGCTAATCAGGAGTCTGCCTAATCGCATTTCAAGAACGCCTTCGTCGGACTCTGGCGGAGCGTTCAGAAAATATCATTATGGACGATGCAATGCCAAAGGACCTCCAAAAGTGGAAGGTTACTCGCCAAAAAGGAATGAAACGGTTTGTCTTGCAGACTGGAGTGCTTGCTTGGGGAGTTCCGATGTTTGTAGTCATGACCTTTGTCGTGAATCGACAACCAGACAAATCGTTATCGGCAGGCATGATTGCAATTTGTGCCGTGTTATGGGCGATTGGCGGGGCATGCTTCGGCTGGGCAGTGTGGGCTGTGAGCGAGAGTAAATATCAGAAATACTTGGCATCTAAAAAGGCTGCGTAGAAAAATAATCAGTAAAACAGATTCAAGCAACGGCTCGTATGGTTCAATCGAGTCATCGACGCTTACCGTTCGACGTTGTCTGATCCGTGGTGTTGAATCGTCATCAGCCCGCATCCGCTGAATTCCTGCGGGTATTTTTTGTTACGATTCGTCTTCGAACTCACCGGACCCGTTTGCGGGATCGTCTACCTTGCAGCATAACTCGAACGCCTTGAACAAGCCGAGACTGAGCAGGGCAGGACGCATGAAAGGAACAGCGACCGCGGTGATGGCACCAACGATCACGCGCGGCGGCACGAGGTTGAGCAGCAGACCGGCACCGAATGCGGTGGCGATGGCTTTGGCCGGATCACGGCGCACAAAGTTTTCGGCATCGTGCAGGATCCGGTGAAGGGTTGCTTTGGTTGCCACGGTTGTCTGGGGTGCAGGTTCGGAGTCCATGTTGTGAATCAATTTGTGGATGTTTCTTTCACGCATCCAGTCGTTGGGCGATGAGGTGGGTGAAGGGATTTGGCGCGACGAGATTGTATTGACGGATGGCCATCTTCCAGAAGCCGCTGAGGTGTTCCTCGGAAGCGCTCCAGAGTTCATAATGCAGATTCGTTACGCTGTCGGCATCATACATGATGGCTTTTAATTCCTGCGCGTGAAGCGAGACGGGGCCCAGCGTGATGAGTTTGTGTGAAAGGTAGGTGAAGTATTCCCGGGAGTGCTGCTGGTTTTTTCTGCGGCGCAGAAGGCTGACGTGGAGTCCGTTGACATAGGGATCGAGGCACAACTGGATGAGACCAAAATTCTGCTCGATCTCCGGCTGGAGTTTTGGCCGGTCTTTGACCTCATTGAGGTGGTCTTCCAGCGACTGGAGCACGGGCGGCGGGTCGACCTCTTCAGGTGTAAGGAAAACTCCAAAGCGGAATAAGGAGCGATTGCTGGAGGTGATGATGGCGAAGGGAATTGACAGGATCAGGGCCAGGACAACGGGGCTGATCCAAATCAGGAAATGATTGGAGAATTGACTGGAGATAAAAAACGCGATAACGGCCCAGACGATGCCGATGACCGTCACGCTGCCGAAGGTAAGAATGGGTTCGCGCCAGTCGATGCCCACGGAGAGTTTGCGGCGCTGGGCGATCCATTTTACGCCTTTGCCTAGGATGGTGTAGATGACAAAACGGCTGTGGAAGATCATCATGATCGGTGCCAGCAACGCGAAAATGAAAGTATCGAGGAAACTTCCCAACGCAGCCATGAGCCTGAGGTGCACAGGCTTGAACAATCTGCCGGTGGAAAGTTCGTCGAGCACGATGAGCGCCTTGGGCAGAAAGATGAGAGTCAGTGTCAGAATCAGGAGCAGTTCCACGGCAAGGTGCGCATGGGGGGCGGTCAGTAAGGGATTCATTGCGGCGGTGACCGTGGAGAAAGCGAGGAAGAGGAACCAGAGTGGCGAACTTACATAGCTCAGGATGCCGTGGATGAAATTCAGCCGGCTGATGGGATGCAGACCCTTGGCAAAGATAAGTGAAAAGTGCTGCAGGTTGCCCTGGCACCAGCGGCGGTCGCGTTTGAGAGTATCAATCAATGTGGGCGGACCTTCTTCATAGCTGCCCCCGTCATTGGGCAGAAGTCGCACAGCGTAGCCGGCTTTCCGCATGAGTGCAGCCTCGACGAAATCATGGCTGAGGATATGGCCGCCGAGCGGTTCCTTGCCGGGGAGGGCTGGCAGCGCGCAGTATTCGATGAAGGGCGCGAGGCGCACGATGGCGTTGTGGCCCCAGAAGTTGGCTTCGCCGCACTGCCAGTAATTAAGTCCAGCGACGAAGGCGGGACCGTAGAGACTCTGAGCAAATTGCATCACGCGTCCAAGCAGCGTGGTGGCGCCGATCTGCTTGGGGAAAGTCTGGAGAATGCCGATGCCGGGATTTTTCTCCATGATACGCACTAGGTTCACAAGGAACTTTCCGGCCATGAGGCTGTCGGCATCCAGCACGATCATATAGCGGTAGCGTTTGCCCCAGCGACGGCAGAAGTCGGAGACGTTGCCGCTCTTGCGGTTGATCGGCGCGCGCCGTTTGCGGTAGAAGATGCGACCGAAAGCGTTGTGCTGGCGGCAAAGTTCCAGCCAGGCGGCTTCCTCTTCGATCCATTTGTTGGGATCATCCGAATCGCTCAGAATAAAAAAGTCAAAACTTTCCACGCGGCCGGTGGCGAGCAGGGAGTTATAGACGGCCCGCACACCTTCGAACACGCGGGTGACGTCTTCGTTATAGACCGGCACGATGATGGCGGTGGTGGCACCGAGAGGGGAGTTCATGTCGTCGCGCGGAATGGTGCGCATCAGGTCGAGCGGATCCGGCTTGGGACGGTTCATCATCCAGATGCCGATCAGTGCGGTCCAGAAGCCGGTATTGAGCTGGTAGAAAAGCGGAACGAAAACAATGAGCAAGCCGGTCTCGTGCCAGTGCATTTCGTAGCGCGAGAGCACGAGATACATCAGCCAGGAACCCACGATGGTGCCGAGCAGGACGAACGTAAAAAACGTCGCCCGGCGGATGCGCGCCTGCTTGGGTGAAGGTATCCCGGCATGGGACGCTGGATGGTGCAACAACAGGCGCGAAGTGACGCGCGATGGCGCGGCTGGACCGGCAGCAGGGGCGCTCATGTGTTCGTCAGATTGTAAACATACCAGAGCACGCCGACGATGATCGCAAGCAGGATCGGATAGCGCAGCAGCGCGAGTTTCCCTCCGTCGGAATCATTGTCATCTGAATCGCCCATGATGCCGAGGTCGATGGGGCGCGGCGTCATTTTTGAAATCTGGAGCCGCGGGCCGGATGTGCGCACGGCGGAGCGCATGGCACCAGTCATGTCTTCGGGCAGGTTGTCGCGATCAATGAAAAAATGCGGCCAGCGTCCTGGTCCGTCGCAGAGGTGAAAGCCGAGACGCCCGGTGCCTTCGATCTGGGATTCGGTTAGCTCCATACCCTGATAAATTTCTGAGAGCCATTCCTTCAGCATCGCGCGGGCCTGGGCGATGGCGTGCGCGGTCGGCAGTCGTGAGGGGTCTTTCTCGTGCGCATCCGCAGCACGGCGCAAGGTTTCCAGAATGAGCTGGGTGCGTCGGATGCGATTGTGCAGGCGGAAGCTGCGGAAATAATCGGCGAGGCGCGCGTAGGCTTCGTTCCATTCCTCTTCACTGCCGGTTTTTGGCACGAAGTGAATGGTCACGACCTCCATCGGGCTGGTGGCCGTCAGGCTTTCTACCGCTTCCATTGGTAAGACCAGCGTTCGGACATCGGTTGCTTGCCGTCGCTCAACTCGCAGGTCATTTCAAGGAGCTTGACCGCGGGCGGAACTTCCATTTTGAAAAAGGCGCGCCAGCCGCCGCTTTCGGAGTTGGCGATCACTCGCTTGTCCAGCAGCTTCGCTTCCGGCGGGATGGTGAGTTCAATGGCGGGTGCCCAGTCAGCCGCGGCGTCTTCGGGCACTTTTCCCTTGGTGAAATCCACCACGAAAAGATAATCATCGGGATTGGTCGGCGTGGCGATGGCCTCACCGTAGCGGGTGGAAGTCACCTTGGCGAGATTGTGTTGATGTTCGCCCTGCCAGTGCAGCTTGTAGGCGAAACGCAAGGGCTCGGTGGCCGTCGGCAGATGATCGGGCTCCCACATGAGCACGACATTGTCCCAAGTTTCTTCGCCGGTGGGGATTTCGATGAGGTGCAGCGCCCCGCGTCCGAAACCTTCGATGGGTTCCACCCAAACTGCGGTGCGCTTGTGGTATTTCGCTTCGAGATCCTCGTAGTGGCTGAAATCACGGTCGCGTTGCTGGAGGCCGAAGCCTTTGAGAGACTCGATGCTGAACATGCTCTGACGCATTTCCTTGCTGTTGTCCAGCGGTCGCCAGAGCACAGGGCCGAAATTTTGTTCGATGAGAAGTCCGTCTGAATCATGCACCTCCGGACGGAAATCCAGCGACTTGGGATGGGTGTTCTCACCAAACCAGAACATCGAGGAGAAGGGAGCGATGCCCAGCTGGTTGACAAGTTTGCGCAGAAACACCGAGCCACCCACCGTCACGAGAGTTTCTTCGCCGGGCGTGACTTCAAACTCATAGGCTCCGGTCACACTCGGTCCGTTGAGCAGCGCATAGAATTTGAAGGACTTCTCGCCCGCCTTTGGCTGAATGAACCAGACGTGCGTGAAATCAGGAAACTCTTCAGGCGCTCCGCCGGTGGTGTTGATGGCGATGCCTCGCGCGGACAATCCCCAGCCTTGGTGCAGAGGCACGGCGCGAAAATAGCTAGCGCCCAAGCAAGCGAGGAATTCCAGTCGACGATCCTTTTCCAGCCCCAATGCTATCACCCGGAAACCGGAGTAACCGAGGGGCGCAGCCACATCTTTTGGCACCTTCAAGTCCCCGTATAGGAACCGTCCCTGATCAAAGGGTAGCGGTGTCGGCTGACCATCCACGATATTATGGAACTCTACCGCCTTCTTGAACATCCATCCTGGATGAAAAAACTCGACTTCGAATCCGCTGCCCGATTTCTTGTATAATGCGTTGTCGGGTTTGGATCGAATTTGACGGTGCCCGTCGTAGTTAAGTCCCTCGTAAAACGGATCGAGTTTTCCCTTGGGCGGCACGTATGGTTTCTGCGCGAGTTGCGAGGCAAAGGCTTCGAGATCGAGAAAAGTTCGGACCGACGGAAGGGTGTTATCCTGTGCTTGGGAAGAAGCAAAAAGCGTGAGAGCGATCAGGCTGGCAGAAACGGTGCGGAAACACATAGGAGAAAGGAGGTTGACGATCACGGACTTCGCGAAGAATGGCTCAGCTTCAATCAACGTCAAGGAGAGGCCGATGCAAACTCATGGCTAGCGCATGAACGGTTTTCAGTGGGGAAAGCAAGGTGAAAGGATGCGAAGTTGCCCGCGAGTCTCTTAGCGAGAGTCGGCAGAGGGCTGCCGACCCACTTCAATCGGATCACGCACTGTCGCCACTCACAACAGCTCCGGCTTCTGCAACAACTGCGCGACTCGCGCAAGCAGTCTCCCGGCACCGCCGCCGTCAAGGATGCGGTGGTCGAAGCTGAGGGTCAGCTCAGCCTCGGTGATGGGGATGAAGCACTGCACCTCTTCGCTCCAGATCGGAGCCTTGCGACCAGCGCCAAGGCCGAGCACAAGATTTTGCTCCGGAAGCGGGATGGGCGTGGCCCAGACGATGCCGAAGGTGCCGAAGTTCGTGACCGTGGCGATGCCGGGGTGACTGCCGTCGTTGGGCAATCGGCGGGCGCGGGCTTTTTCAACGAGGTCGTTGTAGGTTTCCACCAGTGTGACGAGGGGCTTTTTGTCCACTTCACGGATGACGGGAACCATGACGCCGTCGTCAACCTCGACGGCAAATCCGATGTCGATGGCGCGGGGATGGACGATGCGATTGCCGACGAGACGGCCGGCGATGGCGGTGTTTTCCGCAAGTGCGAGCGCGAGCGCGCGGATGATGTAAAGCGCGGGGCCGGGTTTCGGCGTGGCTTTTCTGCGATGCGCCAACATGGCATCCATTACGACGGGCGAGCCGACGGTGGCCAGTGGCCGGGTCCAGCTGCGGCGCATGGAATCCGCCACAGCGATACGCATGGGTGAGGCTTGCGAGAGGTGGTGCTGGTCGAGGTTTCGGAGAAACCCTTCAAAATCTTCGACGGTGACGCGGCCGCCTGCGCCGCTCCCAGCCACGGCGGAGAGGTCGGAGGCGTTCAATCCGAGTTCGTTCATGCGCGCTCTCATGCGGGGAGAGATATAACTCGCTCCAGCGGCACCTGCGGGAACGGGGAGTCCGCCGACGACGGGCTCGACGGTAAGCTGTCCGTGTTCGCGAATCGCATCCGCATCGCTCACTGCGAAGTGGACGCCCTTGGTGTCGTCATCATCGCTGGTATTCTTGTTCGTTGGAGCGGGAGCGGGTGAGGCTGGTTTGGTATCGATGCCGAGCATGCGCGCGTCTTCGTCGCTAATTTCCAGCGAACCAAGAATCGAGCCGACGGCGTAACTGACCTGGGGCTTGGCGCTGATGCTGCCGATCTTTCCCGCGCAAGGCGCGCCGACGGTCATGACAGCCTTATTGGTCTCGACTTCGAAGATCTCCTGTCCCGCAGCGACGTTCGCCTGCGGCGCGATGAGCAGCTTCACAATGGTGGCTTCGGCGATGGACTCGCCAAGCTGCGGCATGAGGATGGGGATGGAAGGCATCTTTGAAAGGAGGAAGGCAGAAGGATGAAGTATGAAGACTTTAGTCTTGCAAGAGCTTACGCAGGGCTACGGCAATGGAGAGGGCGGTGGGGCGGTGGGCGCGCCAGAGATTGGGATGATAGGGGATGGGAGTGTCCTTGGAGTTGAGACGCTGCGGTGGTGCGTCGAGGAGATGAAATCCATCGGCGACGACGCGGGCGATGACCTCGGCACAGACGCCACCCCAGGGGAAGCTCTCGCCCACGCAAAGGAGGCGACCGGTGCGGGCGACACTGCCGAGGATGGTCTCGGTATCCATGGGCTTTACACTGCGCAAATCCACCACTTCGATCTGATAGCCGTCGTGCTGGAGTTCCTCTGCGGCGCGGATCGACTCATGCACCATCGCGGAATAAGTGACAATGGTGGCATGGCGTCCCGGGCGGGCGATGCGCGCTTTGCCGATGGGCATGGCTTCGTCCGGCAGTGAGTCAGCCTTGAGATGGTAATAGAGAAACTTGTGCTCGCAGAAGATGACAGGGTCATCGAGCGCGACCGCATCCAGTAGCATATGATAAGCGTCTTCAACCGTCGCTGGCGTAAGGATGATCAAGCCTGGGTAGTGTGCGTAGACGCTCTCCATGCTTTGGCTGTGAAACGGTCCGCTGCCTGCGGTGCCGCCGCTGGGCAGACGGATGACGATGGGACAGGGGACACCGGTGCGCCAGTAATGCGTCGCTGCTTGATTCACGATCTGGTTGAAGCCGCAGGCGCTGAAGTCGGCGAACTGCATTTCCACGATCGGGCGCGCCCCTTCCAAGGCGGCACCGATGGCCACACCGACCATCGCGTCTTCACTGATCGGAGCATCGAGAACGCGCTTGGGAAATTCATCGACTAGACGCTTGGTTGCTTTGAACGCTCCGCCGAAAGCTCCGATGTCCTGGCCGTAAAGGAAGACATTGGGATCACGCCGCAGCGCTTCATATTGCGCTTCGCGAATGGCTTCCAGATAGGTGAGGGACATTGGGGACAGGGATAAGGGAAAAGAGAAAAGGGATAAGGGGCAAGAGAAAAGGAAAATCAACCGGGCATCACTTGTCCCTTACACCTTCTCCCTTTTCCCTTCTATCATCGCACCTGCCAGCCTTCCGCGAGTTCGAGGGTGGAAAAGGATGACCAGGTTTCCTTGTAGGGATCTGGGGCGGGTTCCTGCATCGACTGCGCGAAGGCCTGATCGATTTCCTGCTGCACTTCACTGCGAAGGGAATGAAACTCTGTTTCAGTCAGCCATTTGTTGGTGTGAATGGTTTGCTCGGCCGTGGGGAGGCAGTCGCGCCCGAGTTCGGACTTGCGCATCTCCGACGGTATATAAGAGGCGTCGTCGTGCTCGCCGTGACCACTGAGGCGCAATAGGGTTCCGACGATCATTTGCGGACCGTGGCCTTGGCGGGCGCGCTTGACGGCATTTTCAAAGACATCGAGGCAGGCTCCGAGATCAGTGCCATCGACCTTGTAACCTTCCACGCCATAACCGCGGGCGCGTTCGACCAGATCTGTGCAGGCGAACTGGCGGCTGGTGGGAGTGGAGTAGGCGAATTGATTGTTCGCGATCGCGATGACGAGCGGAAGCTTTTCCACGGCAGCCATGTTTAAGCCCTCGTGAAACGCGCCGGTGGAGGTCGCGCCGTCTCCCATGCAAGCGGCTCCGACAGCATCATCAAGCCGCCCTTGAAGACGGCGCGCCAGCAACATGCCGGAGACCACGCTGATCGTGGTTCCGAGATGAGAGATCATGGCGGGCATGCCTTCCTTCGGTCTTCCGCGATGAATGTTTCCATCACGTCCGCGCATCGGGCCGAGGGCGGAGCCAAGGTAAGTGCGGGTAGTGTCCAGCAGCGGTTCACCGAAGGCGATCCGACCTGCCTGATCGCGGATGAGGCCGGCGTAAATGTCGCGGCCCTTTTTCAATTGAACGGCCAGCGCCGCGCTAAACGCTTCCTGCCCCCGGCTGAGATAGACACCGCCGACGATCTTGCCACCGGCGCGATAGAGTGCGGCGAGCCGGTCCTCCAGCAAGCGGGCGCTGAGCATGTGCCGGTAGGCGGTAAGAAAACTTTCCTTCGCAGAATGTTTCTTTGTCGATGCCGCAGCGGGTGTTTTCACGTTTACGGTTGGCAGTCTTCTCTCGCTGAGGATCATGGCATGGATCGGCAGGGGAGGGAAGAAGTTTTTTGCGCTGCTTGATGGGCGGGATGGATGGCCTGCGGCGGATCTGTATGATTCACTCAGATTATATTTTTCATTGCGACGGTCTCGGTTCCCGCGATGGTGAACCCACGCATGGCTCATCGCTTCGTTTTTAACGATCACGTCCATTTCCATGAGACGGACATGGCGGGCATCATGCACTTCGCGAATTTTTTTCGTTTGATGGAACGCGCCGAACACGCATTTTTTCGCTCGCTGGGACTGAGTGTAGTGGACCGGCCGGAGCACGCCCCGGTAGAGGAGCGGGTGGGCTGGCCGAGGGTGTCGGCAACCTGTGATTACATTGCTCCGCTGAAGTTTGAGGATGAAGTCGAAGTGGAACTGCTGGTCGAAGAAGTGCGCTCGCGCTCGGTGCGGTATCTTTTTCGCATTCGGAAAAAAGACGGGAAGCTGGCTGCGGAGGGCCGCATCGCCGCGGTCTGCGTGCGCAAGAATGCAGCGGGAGACGGCATGATCGCCGTGGAGATTCCAGAGCGCATCCGTTTGAAAATCGAGGCCGCGCCGGCGGAGATGCTGAAAAGCCCTTAGGCCGGTTTATCCAAACGATTTTTCGGTTATTCAAATGATTGTCCTTCTGACCCGGTAGGCCTGCAGTGATGTATCGATTTACTTCATGCCCACCTTCTGCTTTGCCTGATAGACAGCGTTGTTGTAATTCGGTCCCCAAGTGCCGCGGGCGATTTGCTCGTAGTAGCGTCGAGCTTCGACGGCGCGTTGCGTAGATTCGAGATATTGGGCGCGGCGGAAAAGGATGTCGGCGTTTGTGCCCTCGGCGGTGAACGCGCGGTCATAGGCCTCGTCCGCGTCAGCCCGGTGGTCGGTGCGGATGCAGTCATCGGCGTAGTCCAGCCACGGATGGCTTTGATTCGGCGAGAGCGCGAGAGGACTGGTGCGATAATCCTGCGCGAGTTCCGGCATGGCAGGCTCCAGGCACTGGGCGATGAGGCGCGCGACGGGCGCGGACTGCTCCGCGCTGAAGCTGATGAGTCTCGCGGCGGCATCCGACAGTTCGCGCTTGTCATTGTCGTCCGGTTGCTGGCCGAGGCTTTTGCGCAGCTCCAGCACGCGAGTTTTGCGAACGAGGAAGCCACGCAGTGCGACGTGGCGCAGATCATTCGCGTCGCTTTGGTTCAGTAGGTAATTCATGGCGTTGCGTGTGTATTCCAAGGCGTCGGAGTGGCGTTGAGCGTTCTCCAGCACCCGCGCGGCGATGAGGCACTCGGCGGCCTGGGACAAATTGCCGGGCCAGTTGGGAATGATCGACTTCACTTGATCTGCGGCCATCGTGGCCAGTTCTTTGACATCTACCGAACCGGCTACTCCGAATCCTGCAAAGCGAAGCGCGTCCACGCGACGGTTGTGCGACGTCAAATGATCCACGGCGCGCTTCACCAGTTCCTCATGACGTTCGCGCTGGCCGGACGTGAACAACGCGCGATGAAACGCCGCATCCGGCACGGTGACGCTGTCGTGCATCAGCGAGTCCTCGAGCCATTGCGCGAACAAGTCCGCCGCCTTCGATGCGTCCGATGCCGCGAGCCATGCTTCCGCCTCAGTCGCGCCAACGCGCCAGTCTTCGCGCTGTTGTTTCACTTTGCCGATAAATTCGGCAATGTTCGACAGAAGTGAGTTGTCGTTGTTGTTCACAAGCACTTTGCGCATCGCAGTCAAAGCCAGGCCGGGAGCTTTCACCAAATCACCCAGGCTTTTAACGGAGCTGAGACGTTGCGCGCGCTGCAAGTCGGTGGCCGCGCTGCTGTCGCAGGCCCAGAGCCAGGCTTCGCGGAAACGCATCAGTTGATCGATGAAAGCGTTCTCGCCTCCAGGCACGGTGACAGTCTCCGCTTTTTTTACTTTGCCGATGCCGCGTTCCGTTTGCGCGAGCACATAGCTGGCGAGGACGTTGTTTTGTTTTTTGGCGAAGCTTTTGACCTTTGATGGCTGGTCGCTGGACAAGGCGAGCACGAGCCAGCCCGGGCGCGTGTCTCCTTTTTCCAAATAATCGCGCAGTATTTCATTCACCATTGTCCGGCGGTTGCCCAGCCAGAGCATGGCCATCCGTTCCATCGGGATTTGCTTGGGATCGTTGCTGTAACGCTTCGCGGGCATGGGCAGCAGCACGAGTTCTTCAGCTTTGGCGTTCGGCTGCAAATTCTCTTCGTTCGCAGAAGTCAAAGTCCAGCGGGTGCGGCCAAGTTCATTGCTGTTTTTGTCCAGCAGTCGCGCGGTTAACTGATCACTGCTCCAATCAAACACCAGACGCGAATGTATGGAGCGGCTCTTCCGATCGACCACGCGGCGTTCAGCCATGCGCCCGTCAGATTCGAAGCAAATCTGGGTGATGACGCCATCTTCCTCGCGCGGCGTGATCTCCACTGTCTGGCTGTCGGCGCATTTCACGTCCGCGCCCTGCGCCATCATTTCCACCGGCGGAAGAATCCACGGGAACGCCTCCATCATCACGCGCCAGCGGGTGGAGGTCATCTTGCGGTCCGTGCCAAGCCCGATCTCGGGATAGAGATGTCGCAGCGTGGCGCCGTCGCAGGAAATGATTTCGCGAAGGCCCCAGATGTTGCGCGTGTCGCTCAGAAAGCGTCCGTCGGCGGAGATGATGACGGCGGCGGCGGTTTTGCCGTTCACTTGCTGGATCGCTCCCCGCTTTCGGGCGCGTTCAATCAAAGCGCGCGCGTCGTCTGAAATTTTTCCGAGTTCCAGTGCGAGCGCTTCTTCTGCGACGGAGGCGCGATCTGCTGCCGTAGTGCTGAAGCCGGAGGCGTAAATCGTGAGATCGCGCAGGAAGACTTCATCCTGAGAAATCCCTGCTTGCAACGAGCGGTTCGGCGGCTGGGGCAAGATTCCGGGGCGCAGCATGAGATCGCCGAGCATGGCCATACTGGGGCCTGAGTTGTTACCGCCGGGTGCAAACCTCAATTCATCGACACTACGGAACAGGCGCCCCGTCATCGGAATTTCGCCAAGCATGGGTACACTAAAATCGAAGTTGCTTGGGGTGGTATGGATCGGCGATCCGTAGTTGATGAAACCTTCGAAATCAGAAAACTGTGCCTGACCTCCCAAGCTCAAGTTTGATTTATTAGCCCACCCAAACCCGCCGCCACCGAAAGAACTGAACGTTGGCGTTTTACCGGCGCTCAGTAAGCCGTCAATGTTGGCTC
>JANNQW010000282.1:0-1663 GCA_031400955.1 Verrucomicrobiota bacterium | reverse complement strand
GTCACGATGTCGTACGTGGTGCCGCCGTAGGTAATGGGCACCGCCGAGGCCGTGCGCGTTCCCGCCAGGAGCACGCAGAGAGCGGCCAGGGCGGAAAAGATCGTGGTTTTGAAGGGTGTGATGGAAGGTTTCATCGGGTCTGTATTCTTTCGAGTTAGTGGTTTAAGAATCTGTCGGCTTGGTGACTAGGGAGACGCTGAATAAAGCGGTGATGGAAAAAAACGCCTGTTTTTCAGTCGGCTTGAAGATTTTGCCGCGTTTTTCACCGCGGCAGTCCGGCTGGAAGCAAGTTTTTGTGGGTGCGGTTTGAGTTTGGCGTCGCCGGGGAGGGTTGTCCGTGGGTGTTTTGGTGCGCGTTTGGTTGGTTTGGTTCGCCCCAGATGCTTAGCGGACGTTCAGCAGTTGCTTCTTGGCGATGATCAGGTTGGCCAAGGCAAAGAGGGTGTGCAGTTGCGCGGTGTTCTTCTTGAGGCCGCGGTAGCGCACTTTGCGATGCTTGAAGAGGTTCTTCACGATATGGAAGGGATGTTCGACCAGCGCGCGCGCCCGGGCTTTGAGCTTCTCAAAACCCAGCGTCAGATCCTTCACCCAGCTCTCGGGCAGCGCCTTGATCTTCCCGCGCTTGGCGGCGATGCGCCACTCCACCCCGCCGTGTTTGGCGATGATCTCTGCGCGCTTCTCCACGCCGATGTAGCCGGCGTCGACATGCACGGTTTTTTCCTCTCCATGCAGCAGTGCGTGCGTCTGGCTGATGTCCGACACGTTGGCCGCCGTGCCCACCACCGTATGCACCAGCCCCGACTCGGCGTCGGCTCCGATGTGCGCCTTCATCCCAAAATACCATTGATTGCCCTTTTTGGTCTGGTGCATCTCCGGGTCGCGCGTGCCGGCCTTGTTCTTCGTGGAGCTGGGCGCGGCGATGATGGTCGCATCCACCAGCGTGCCAGCGCGCAGGAGCAACTGGCGCTCGCCCAGCAGCGCGTTGACCTCGGCCAAAATGCGCGCCGTCAGTGCGTGCTCTTCGAGCAGGTGCCGGAAGTGGAGCAGCGTCGTGGCGTCGGGCACCGATTCCACACCCAGGTCGATGCCGGTGAAGCCGCGCATCGCCTGGCTGTCATAGATGGCGTCTTCGAGCGCCTCATCGGCCAGTCCATACCACTGCTGCAAAAAGTAAATGCGCAGCATCCGCTCAATGCCCACGGGCGGCCGTCCCCGTTGGCCCGTGGGATAGTGCGGCCTGATGACCTCCACCAGCCGCGCCCAAGGCACCACTTTCTCCATCTCCCCAAGAAACCGGTCGCGCCGAGTGACCTTCTTCTTCCTTAAGTATTCTTCTTGGGCAAAGCTCAGTTGTTGTTCCATGCCTTCCCTCAACCCCGCAACTCTCACAACGTCTCGCGCAACAGGGCCGATTAAATCAGCGTTTCCCTAACGGTGAACGAAATCTTTCCTCTCGCGCATTGCGGGCGCCGGATTGATCGGCGAGGATCCTCGAATGAGCCTCGCTGAGATCAAAGCTGAACTTCCGAAATTGACGCCCGAGGAACGGGCGGCGCTGGCGCAAGAGCTGCAAAACTTCCGCCCATTCAACGATCCCGACCTGATGGCACGGATTGAGCGCGCCATCGATGACGCCGAGCGGGGCGAGAATATTCACTCGAAG
>JANNQW010000281.1:0-3410 GCA_031400955.1 Verrucomicrobiota bacterium | reverse complement strand
CATTGTGCTCAGCGTCTGGTTCTGGGGCTGGATGTGGCATGGAGTGGGAGCCTTTCTTGCCGTGCCGCTTACCATCATGATCAAGGTGGTGCTGGAGCACAGCGATGAGTTTCGCTGGGTGGCTGTGTCCATGTCAAAAGCCAAGGTCAAACACGGCGCGGTCGTTCTCGAAACCCCGGAGTTTGACGAGAGCGAGATGCTCGGTGGCGGCGCGGCGACGGAACCGCCGCGTTGAGCGCGCTATCGCTGGATTAAAATATCGCCAGCAGTTCCTGCGGGGTGGAAATGAGCTTCCTTGCACCATTGGCGCGAAGTTCTTCTTCGCTGCGGAAACCCCAGAGCACGCCGACGGGCAGCATTCCTGAGTTGACCGCAAACGCCATGTCCAATCCGGAGTCGCCAATATAGACACATACATCTGGAGACAGGCCGAGTTCCGATGCCAGTTCGTGTCCAGCCTGCGGATGTGGCTTGCGCGGAACGCCCTCGCGTGCACCTCGAACTGAATCAAAACTTTCCGGCGCAAAGAAATGATCGCAGCACAGCTTCGTGAAATAGTCGGGCTTGTTCGAAAGCACGGCTGTTTTCACGCCACTGGCGCGAAGGGCGCTGATGACTTCCGTGATGCCGTCGTAAGGCATCGTCTTTTCGCGCCAGGTATCTGCGTAGTGATGCTGGTAGTCGGCGATCATCGAGGGGATGTCGAGGGTTTGCAGGACATCAGAAGGCACCGCGCGCTCCACGAGCGTGCCCATACCTTCACCAATAAACTGCGGGAAGCTTTCCAATGGCTGCCTCGGAAATCCGTGTTGATCCAACGCGCGGTTCACCGCTTCCGCGATATCCGCCAGTGAATCGATGAGGGTACCGTCGAGATCGAAAATGAATGCTTTCATGGATGCGTCGCGCACGAAGCGCGCGATGTGCCCGCTGCGCAACGCGAATCCGCAACAGGTCACCAGTATTCGGCCCGACTTGAGGGGGGTGAACATGTCCGGGTTGAAATTCTCTGCATCAGAAATTGCCTGACGCATGAATGTGGGTGAGTTGATGCACTCGAACGAGAAGAATCCTCGTAAGCCGGTTTCCAGCTACTTTCGCACCATCCATGAATGATCCGCTCTCATCGTCCGCCTCTCGCTCGCAACGCCTAACCCGCTGGCTGGTGCTGGCCTGGCAGATTGCAGTGCTGGCGCTGCCGGTGATTCTATTGTTTTTCGCAGTTAATGATTTCCGGTTCAACACTTATTTCCTCGACGACTGGGTTTATGTTCCGCTCTATGAAAAAGCGGTCAAAGGCGGGCTGACGCTGCATGAGCTGTTCGCCGGATATTTAGAACACAGAATCCCAGTCCCGAAAATCCTTTCGATTTTGGGCGTGTTGTTAACGAAGGGCGATGTCACCGTGATGAATTGGCTGGTGTATGCCTCGCTGGTGTTTTCTTGGCTCGGGGTCGGCCTGCTGCTGTGGCGAGTCATCGGATCATGGGCGAAAATGTGGCTGCCCTGGGCTTTGTGCGGACTGGCACTGAACAGTGCGGTGCACTGGCAGATATTGCTGTGGCCGTCCGCGATCGTGCTCGCGTTGCCGGGTTTTTTCCTTGTCATGGGCTTGCTCGCCCTCGGTTCGCGGCGTCTGGGCTTATGGCCGAAACTGGTGCTCACATTTCTGGCCGCTTGTTGCGGGATTCTGAGCTGCGCCAGCGGTCTGACGCTGGCCATCCTGCTGCCTGCTGCGGCGCTGTGCGGTTATGGGATGCTGGATCGTCGCATGGCCCGGCGCTTCTTCGGACTTCTCGCAACTGGCATGGTGATCGTCATCGCGCTTTACTTGCACAATTTGAAGAGCGAAGTGGAACCGGCCTTTGCTTACGGTCAGGAAAACGGCGCCAGCACTCTCAAGGACAGCATTACCTCGCTCTTGTTTTCCAATCCGGGACGTGGCGTGCCGTATTTCATCGCGCAGATGGGCACCAACCTCTGCCGCGGCTTGAATGCCGACCGCAGAACCGCGGCCCTGGTGATGGGAAGCCTGGTGCTGGTGATCTATTTGGGCTTTTTGATTCAAGCATGGCGTGGAAGAAAAGAGGGGCTGCTGACGAAAGCCGCGCCCTTTCTTGCGCTGGGCGGTTATTCGATCGGCTCGGCGATGTTGATCACATTGGGACGGGCATGGGTGAGTCCTTCCTTCGGTGGGGCGTTGAACAACCGTTACTCAGGCATTGCCGCCATGCTCATCGTTTCGCTCGTGGGCCTTAGTGCGATCCTCTGGGCCGGGTCGTCTGAAAAAGCGGGCGCGCGAATTGTCCGGGGGCCGCTGCTGATGATGGCCGGTGTGCTGGCGATGCTGCTCGTGGTGAACTGGTGCCATGGCTACAGGATGATGGAGGCTTGGCAGGGCGCCAGGTTGCGCGGCGCCGTTGACATTCACTTCAGCCAGGTTCTCGGCCTTTCAGGCCTCTCCAGTCAAAAGGGTCGCGACCGTGTGCGGCATCAGATCGCATTGGCGAAAGAGCGGGCCAAGACGCTCGATGAGCTTGGCTTCCTTCATCGTCCGCTGGCCAGGGATTTGCGGCTCTCTCAATTCAAACTGTGGCGGGACTTGTCGCGCACGCTGGGGGATGTTGTTTCGACATCCAGCAGGGAGAATAAAATCTACATCGAAGGTTACGCCCTCCTCAGATCCGTTGGCCGGCCTGCGGACGGAGTGCTTGTGACTTCGAAACCTGCGGGCGAGCCTGACGCCGAGCCTATGATCATCGACATCAGTTACAGTGATGAACTGCCCGCGTGGCTGGAGACAAATTTCATGAAGGACTACCATTTCATTGTCAAGAACTTGGAACGCCCCCAGCTCTTTGGGAAATGGCGGATCGATCTGGACCGCGCCAGGCTCCGGCCGGGAAAACATAAGATTGAGTGCTGGGCGCTGGACTTCAAGGACGGCTCGGTTCGCAGAATCGGAGATGGATTTTTTGCCGACGGGCTCTGAGGAGGGGCGCGACGATCGCCGCTCCATCCCGGAGGATTCTTCAACGTAGAGGCCGGAGTTCGGGTTCCGTCAGATTATGAGCCGCAATTAATTGCCTTCTGTGACAACTCTGTCAGAGTCGCACGCTGTTTTATGGGAAACAAACAAACAAATAAATCTGCGCGCATCGGCATCTCTGGCACGGGATTCATCGGTGCCGGGTTGCATCGGCGGATTCCTCAGTGCGATGGCATGCAGATCGGCCGGGTGCTCACGCGCCGGCCGCTGGCATCGGTGCGGGAGATCGATCCCGCGCTGCTGACAAATTCCATTGACGAACTCATCGAGAACTCTGATCTGATCGTGGAGTGCAGCGGCGATGTGTTGCGGGCGGCTACGGTCATCGACCGCGTTCTTTCCGCCGGGCTTCCGGTGGTCA
>JANNQW010000280.1:0-8073 GCA_031400955.1 Verrucomicrobiota bacterium | reverse complement strand
CCGCTGCCCTGCTTGCCGCAGAAGCGAATGAACCCGGGACGGTTCTTGATTCCTTGGTTCGAGAGATCGGTGCTGAAGTAATAGAGCGTCTGGTCTGGAGCTGACTCGCGGGAGAACACAATCTTGACGCCGGAGGTCGGCGCATTATCCGTGGCGAATTCGCCATCGTTGTTCAGGCTGACCAGCTCGGTGCTTTTGATGGTGTTGCCGGTGCGGGACATGAAGACGTAGAGCACTGGGAGCGTTCCGGAGAGTTGGGTGGCGCGCAGGTCCACCTTCATTTCCTTGGTCAGGAAGAAGCTGAAGCTGAGCACCGCGTTGAGGGATTTGCGGAGATTGCCGAGCGAAGGTGCCAGCGTGCCGCGTGGCAAGGTGCCGACATCAGGCACGGAACCAACCGGTTCCAGTCCGCAGAAAATGTAAGTAGTAGCATTCGGAAAGAAGGTGTTTGCGTAGAGGAAGTCCGGACCGCTGAAGAAGTAGTAAAGTGGATCGCGGGAGGTTGCATCGTTTCCCAGAGTCAGCGGCGTCCACTCACGTATTTTGGCCAGCTGACCGTCTTGCAGCTTTTTCCAGGACTCGTTGAACTCGCGCTGATGCTGCTGCCAGGAGCTTTCCGCAGCCAGTGCCTGCAGCGCGGGTTCCGTGACAGTGAGGCCAGCGAGGAAGCGCGCCTGCTGGTCGGGAGAGGTTTCCTCTGCGGCAAGGGCGGTTCCAAAGGCGATGGTGAGAATGGGTATCCAGAATTTCATGGAGGAAGGATGGAAGCGATGATCGAGGGTGCCGCGAACGGGGCAGCGCAATCTCTTGATAGAGACTGGTCACTTGGCAAGCAAGGAATTGTCCAATCTTGGAAAAAGGTTCCTCATCGGTGCACTTTTAGACCTTGCCAGTTTCCGTTCGACTTTGGTTGACGGTTGGCCAGTGACCGTTGATTGGCATGTCCCCCAACTTTCCTCATGTCGCAAAAAGCTCGTTACATCATGATCGGCGGTTTCCTCGGAGCTGGCAAGACCACGGCAGTCGCCCGGCTCGCTCAAAGGCTGACGGACCGAGGCCTGAAGGTGGGGCTGATCACCAATGACCAAGGCAGCGAGCTGGTGGACACCAAGATGCTGCGCTCGAAGGGATTCGCCACCGAGGAGATTCCCGGCGGCTGCTTTTGCTGCCGGTTCAACTCGTTGATGGACGCCGCAGAACGTCTTGAGGAGGCCGCAAGACCGGATGTCTTTATCGCCGAACCGGTTGGAAGCTGCACGGATCTCGTCGCAACCGTGACCTATCCCTTGCGGCGCATCTACGGAGAGAATTTCTCGATAGCGCCGCTCTCGGTGCTGGTCGATCCCATCCGGGCCCGGCGTGTGCTCGGTCTGGAGGATGGCGGCAGCTTCTCGCCCAAGGTCGTCTACATCTATCGCAAACAGCTTGAGGAGGCGGATGTCATCGTCGTCTCGAAGTGCGAGCTGTTGCAGTCGGAACCGCTCGACGAACTCAAAGTCGCTCTGCAGCGTGAGTTTCCCCACGCCAGGGTCATTGCCGCCTCTCCGCGCGATGGCATCAACCTTGAGTCGTGGTTTGATTTCATCGAAAGCGCTGAGCAGCAGCCGCGCGACACGATGGAAGTAGACTATGAGATTTACGCGGAGGGCGAAGCGATGCTGGGCTGGCTGAATGCGACCATTCATTTGAAATCGAATGACGAATTCGATGCTCAGGAACTGCTCGTCGCACTGGCGCAGTCGCTGCAGCAACGGCTGGCCGCACAAGATGCGGAGATCGCGCATCTTAAAATGACGCTCAGTCCTGACGACGCCATCAGCGGCGAAGTCGCGGTGATCAACCTGGTGCGCAATGACTATCGGCCGGAGCTTTGCATCCAGCTTGATGAGCCGGTGGAAGGTGCCCAGATCATTCTCAATCTCCGCGCCGAGGCTGACCCGGATTTGCTCGCAGCCGTTGTGAAAGAGAGCATTGCCGAAGTCCGAGACGGACACTCCGGACTGGACATGAAGCTTGATCACCTGGAGCACTTCCGTCCCGGCAAGCCAACACCGACGCACCGGGACCGCGTCGTAGCTTGAGGCGATGAGCAGCAGTCGGGCCCATTCTACAAGAACTTTGCATGACGGCTTCGAAGGAAGTAGTTTTGCGAGATGGATAGTCCTGATGCGCCAGCAGTTTGCCGTGACCCGCTCGACCGGTTGGGCCGGTCCTTGCGTGATCTGCGGCTATCGGTGACCGATCGCTGTAACTTCCGATGTGGCTATTGCATGCCGCGGGAGGTGTTCGGGCCCGATCATGCATTTCTTCCGAAGAGCGAGATCCTCCGCTTCGAGGAGCTGACGCGGCTGGCACGCATCTTCGTGGGGCTCGGTGTGGAGAAGGTGCGACTCACTGGTGGTGAACCCTTGCTCCGGCGTGATCTGCCGGTTTTGATCGGGCAGTTGTCTTCCATTGACGGCCTGTGCGACATCGCCCTGACCACCAACGGCTCCGCCCTGGTGCAACTCGCAAAGCCATTGCATGAGGCCGGGTTGCGGCGTCTCACGGTCAGCCTCGATGCGTTGGATGACGGGATTTTTCGCGCGATGAACGATGTAGATTTTCCGGTGCATCGCGTGCTGGCGGGAATCGATGCTGCCCTTGAGGCCGGGTTTGCACCGGTTAAAATCAACATGGTCGTGAAGCGTGGCGTGAACGAAGATCAAATCATCCCGATGGCGCGCCGGTTTCGCGGGCCAGAATACATACTGCGTTTCATTGAATACATGGATGTCGGGAATACCAATGGCTGGCGCATGGTTGATGTGGTTTCCGCCAGCGAAATTGTCGCAGTTCTGCAGAATGAGTTCATCGTCGAGTCGGTAGCACCCAACTATCCCGGCGAAGTTGCTCGCCGCTACCAGCATCGAGATGGAGGCGAGATTGGCATCATTGCGTCGGTGACCCAGCCGTTCTGCCGTGGTTGCACGCGCGCCCGGATTGCGGCGGACGGACATTTCTATACGTGTCTGTTCGCATCTGAAGGACATGATCTCCGTGCGTTGCTGCGGTCAGGGATGAGCGACGAAGAAATCGCGCAAACCATCCGCGCGATCTGGATGGGGCGGGAGGATCGCTACAGTGAGCTGCGTTCGGCTGCGACGGTCACTCGGCCCAAGGCCGAGATGTCAGTGCTGGGCGGTTGATGATGATGCGCCCCGCTGCATTCGCCGGCCGACGCGATGTCAGCTCTTTTTCTTCTTCGAACCACTTTTTTCAGCGTGACGTTCGTTCAATGGAAAATTCGGATCATCCACGCGCGCGGATTTCATCATGGTCTCGGCTTTGGCGACAAGTTCGGGCTTTTCTGCGGCGAGATTCTTCGACTCGGCGACGTCGGTCTTGAGATTGTAAATCTCGACCGGTTTCGACGGACCGTTGCGCACCGCCTTCCAATCATCCCAGCGCAACGCTTGCAACGACGCGCCTTCGTGCAGCTCCCAGTAGAAATATTCGCGCTTCGGCGCTGGGCCGCCCTTGAGGAATGACACAAGAGAGAGGCCGTCGATGTGCACGCCTTCGGGGATTTTCGAAGCGGAGAGTTCCGCGCAAGTCGGCAGGAAATCCCAGAACGCCCACGGCTCTTCACTTACGCGGTCCGCCGGCACGACTCCCGGCCAGCGCGCTAACGCGGCCTGACGCAGGCCGCCCTCGTAGAGTTCGCGTTTGAAGCCGCGCAGTCCGTTCGCTGCTTGGTCGAATCGCTTGCCGATGGGTGAGTTTGGCGGGAACGATGAACCGTTGTCGCCTGCGAGCATGACGAGTGTCTTCCCGTCGAGTTTGAGATCCTTCAACAGTGCGAGAATGCGGCCTACGTCGCTATCGAGTCGAGTGACCATCGCTGCATAATTTTTTTCCTGTTCGGTCCACGGTTTCTCCTTGTAAATGCCCTGGTCGTTGATCTGAAACGTGCCGTGCGGCAGCGTGATGGAGTGGTAGAGGAAGAACGGTCGATCCTTGTTCGTTTTGATGAACTTCAATGTCTCATCGGCGATCAAGTCCTGTGCGTAGATCGGTCCATTGCCTTCGACTTTCGTGTTGCCGTCGTTGCCTGGCAGGTCGAAGCGCTGGTCATCGTTGTAGAGATACTTCGGAAAATAACTGTGCGCGTGGCGCTGGCAATTGTAGCCGAAGAAATGATCGAAGCCGACTTTAAGCGGGCTGCCTGTGGTATCGAACATGCCCATGCCCCACTTGCCTATGCAAGCGGTCGCGTAACCCGCGCTCTTTAGTAGCTGCGCCACCGTGAACGTCCCCGCTGGCAGCGGCAACTGACCTTCTGCACCGATCTCGCGATTCGCCCGCACCGGCGAATGTCCCATGTGCAGGCCTGTCATGAGCGAGGTCCGGCTCGGCGCGCAGACCGTGGTGCCGCAATAGGCCTGGAGGTAGCGCGTGCCTTCGCGTGCCATGCGATCGAGGTTGGGCGTCTTGATCAGTTTCTGTCCGTAGCATCCAAGGTCGCCCTGCGCGAGATCGTCGCTCAAGATGAAGATGATGTTGGGTTTGTCCGAGGCGCTTGCGCTTGAAGCATGCAACATCAGGAGAACGATGAGCAGCAGGCGTCGGATGAGGAGAGGGGACATGGCGATGACGGATAATACGTTTAAGTCTTTTGCTATCTTACCATTGATTCAGAATCGAACGGTGCAATCGACAGGGATGCTCCATTGGACCGGATCACCTCCGCATACCAATGCGCGGAATCTTTGAGCGTCCGAGTCTGAGATTCATAGTCCACATGAACCAGGCCGAAGCGCTCGCGATAGCCTTGAGCCCACTCGAAGTTGTCGAGCAGCGACCAATGGAAATATCCGGCCAGCGGAATGCCCTCGGCGTGGGCCCGTAGATACTGAAGGAGGTAACGCTTGAGGAAATCGATGCGATTGGCGTCATGCACTGCGCCGTCGAGGCTCACCCAGTCCATCGAAGAGAGACCGTTTTCGAAAACATAAATCGGCAGCCTGTATTCTTCGTAGAAGAACTTCGAGGCCCAATACATTCCTTGCGGATGAACGGGCCAGCCGATCATGGTCAGCGGTTCCCCTGGGGGCGTCGGAAGCTTGCGCCAGCCACCCGCGTTATCGGGTTCTACGATGGAGCCGAAGTAGTAGTTGTAACCGAAAAAATCCAAGGGCTGGCAGATTTCCGCCAGATCACCCGCAGGCTGACTGGCGAGAAATCCAGGCAGGCGGCGTTCCAGTTCTGCCGGATAGCGGCCATGGATCATCGGGTGCGCCCACCAGCCGTTGTTGAGGAAGGTTTCTTGTGAACCATGCCACTCGGGTTCAATGGTCGCCTGTCGCGCCGCTTCCACGCAGGCCGGATCATCTTCGCGCGCGGGCATGGCAATCTTCGTGGCGATGGCGAAGCCAATCTGCGCGCCCGTCACCACGCCGCGCAGCCGTTTGACCGCCCGGCCATGGGCTAGATTCACATGGTGCGCCGCCTTCATGGTTTCCGCCTCCGAGAGGGACAAGCCGGGCGCATGACTGTGATGGGCATAACCAAAGCCGAGAAAAATCTGCGGCTCGTTGAAGGTGATCCAGTCCTTCACGCGGTCGCCCAACGTTCTGCCTATCAGTTCCGCATAATCAGCAAACCAATCCGCGCTTTCGCGCTCAAGCCAGCCGCCACGATCTTGCAGCGCTTGCGGCAGATCCCAATGATACAAAGTTAGAAAGGGCCGGATGCCTGCATTAAGAAGTGCGTCAACCAACTGCGAGTAGAAATCCAAGCCCGCCTGATTGACCCTGCCGATGCCCTCCGGTAGCACCCGCGACCAAGATACGGAGAATCGAAATGCCTGCAGGCCAATCTCTTTCATCAGCTTGACGTCATCGTTCCACCGCTGATAAAATTCGCAGGAGTGGGCCGGAGTGTCGCCATGGAGGATCCGACCCGGCTTGCTACAGAACGTGTCCCAGATCGAGGGGCCGCGGCCGTCCGTGTTCCAAGCGCCCTCGATCTGAGCCGCTGCAGTGGCTGCACCCCAGATGAACGAGTCGGGAAATTTTGTCGTGGTCTTCGCAAGCATTCTGATACTCTTCGCGCCACCGCCGACTTCCGGCAAGCTTGCTTGTTACGAATACCTTGCCTCCAGTCGATCAACCTGTCATTGAATGTGGTCGATCCCATGTCTTCATCATCTGACACCGTCGTTGCGCCGCCATCTCCTTTGCAGGAGGGTCGCCTGTCGTGGTCAGCCGTGATCGCCTACGGCTCCGGCGGATTGGTGCCGATTGCCTTGTTCAACATCGCCGGGCAACTGATCGGTCTCATCGGTAATATCGGCCTCGGCTTGAGCGCGTTTTGGCTGGGTGTGATCCTGATCATACCGCGGCTGTGGGACGCGATCGCTGATCCCATAGTCGGCCATATGTCGGACAATCTCCGCACCCGTTGGGGACGGCGACGACCGTTTCTGCTGGTGGGCGGCATCGCCGTGGCGGTGAGTTTTGTGCTCATGTGGTGGGTGCCGAAACACGCCGGAGCTACTGAAGAAGCGCGGCAGTGGCTGCAGTTAGGGCACATCCTTTTCTGGCTGCTCATTTTCTACAGCGCGACTGCGATCTTCGAAATTCCGCACGGCGCGCTCGGTTTGGAAATGACCAGCGACACGAACGAGCGCACCCGGTTATTCAGCGCCAAGAGTTTTTTGGGCAATCTTTTCGCGATGGGCACGCCCTGGCTTTTCGCGCTGGCCAATTTGGAAAGGTTCAAAGGCCCCGGCGGCAACGAGGTGGATGGCATGCGATATGTTTCGATGCTGGTGGCGGTCATTCTCATTCCGATGTCCGTCTGGTGGTTCGTGGCCTGCAAGGAACCCGCCGCCACCCGCATTCTGGGGCGACCGAATAGCCTGTTCTGGGTCAATATGCACGCGGCCTGCACCAATCGTGCGTTTCTCATTCTGGTTGGCGTCGTCTTCACGCTGGCCATGGGCTTTAACTTTGTCGGCCTGCTCAATTATTACATCACTATTTTTTATCTCTATGGCGGCGACAAGGCTGCGGCCGGTCCCTTGCTGGGCATCAATGGAACCATCTGGGCCATTACGGGTTTGATCGCGGTTTTTCCGCTCAACTGGCTGGCGCGCCGCCTCGGCAAGAAGCGCACCCTGGCCATCGCCATCGTGTTGATGATCGCCGCGCAGCTCGCGAAGATCGTCTGCTACAATCCCGCGCATCCTTATCTGGTCATCATCCCCACGATTTTGCTATCCGCGGGCATGTTGATGTTCTTTACGCTCGGTTCATCGATGCTCGGGGATGTCTGTGATGATGCGGAACGCCGCACCGGCCAGCGCAACGAGGGCAGCATTTACGCCGCCTATTGGTGGTTCATTAAAATGGGCACGGCATTCGCCAGCTTTGTCACCGGCGCGCTTATCGTTTTAACTCACTTCGATGAAAAACAAAGCATCGGCATTGACCGCCTGTCCGGCCGCGTCAACGAGATCGCCGCCGTATTCAAAGATGGTCGCCGGCCCGAGCCATCTGAAATTCCCGGCCTGATCGAAAAACTTCACGCTGCCAATAGCGCCGCTACCAGCATGGCAACGCATTTCACTGCTGAAGCAGCCGCTTCGGTGGACCGTCACGACCACTACTTGGCACTGGCCGCCGCACTTAAACCAGTCATCGACAAACTCGAAAAGCTGACGTCCGCGCCGTCCAAGGATTTAGTTCGTGACTTGCAGGAAGATATTCGTCCACTGTCGCGTCAAGCCCCCAGTGTCCTTTGGCGCATGCGCTTGATTGAGATCGGCCTACCCGCACTACTGAGCCTTCTTTCCCTCGTGTTGCTATGGTTCTATCCGCTGACTGAGGCGCGCGTCTCGGACAAATAGTCGTTGTTACCAGTAGAAATCCCGCCCCAAGGAACGGCGTGTTTCCAATCGCCGTCAAAACCACCTCCGCTCAGCGGCCCCAGGAAGAGCAAGGCAACGAATCGCTACTCCCCGGAGTTTCGGTTGAAGGCGGTGAAGCTGCACCTTGAGGATGGTTTCACTCAGGACTTGGTGTGCTG
>JANNQW010000279.1:0-3022 GCA_031400955.1 Verrucomicrobiota bacterium | reverse complement strand
CGATGACCTTGATTGGACCTGCCCTTATACCGGACACGAATTTGAGCCGGTCGATCTAGTCACTCGCCGGGTTGATCTCGACCACATCATCCCCCGCTCACTGCGGCCATCGGACTCACTCGATTCCCTTGTCGTCACCTTCTCTGCCATCAACAGATGGAAAGACAAACGCACCTCGTGGCAATTTGTCCGCGATGAGCAGGGCAAGCAAGTGCCCGACCTGCCCAATCTCCATATCATGGATTTGAAGCGCTACGAGAAATCCGTCCAAGCCCTCGACAAGCGCGGTCATCCCGACGACCAAAACCGCAAGAAACGGCGTATTGAGCGCCTGCTGCTTGAGCGTTTTGAAGAGAAGGCTGGAGGTTTCACTCCCGGCCATCTCACTCAGACTTCGCAGCTTTCCCGACTCGGACAGCAAGTCCTTCGCAAGCCCTTCGAGAAATTGCCCGACCCGCCAGTGTTCGTTGCTTTACCCGGTCAATTGACCGCCCGCACTCGCGCCGCTTGGGATGTGCTGGCTTGTCTGGCTGACGCCGCGCCCGACGTGATGGAGACTACGACCGATAACGAGGGCCGGGATCATCGCACCGTGAAGCACAAAACGGAGATTCGCGGCATCACGCATCTGCATCACGCCCTCGACGCCTGTGTGCTCGGCCTTGCCGCAGATCGCTTCCCCAACCGGGGCGACATCTGGCGTGCCCTCATCGAGCGCCGTCCGTCGTCCGCCCAACGTGCGCAACTTGAGCCTCTCGGTCTTGGCGAGTTCGACTCCTCCGGCGGATTCCGCCTGAATGACCTACCGGAAGAACTGAAGAAACAGCTTCGCCAGCGTCTCGCCGAGCGCCGCGTTGTGCAACACGTCCCCGCTGACATGAGCGGCATCCGCGTTGAAGAAAACACTCGCGGCATAGTCAGACGCGAAGACGGTCGCGTCTTTTTACGCCAGCAAAAGCGCAACACCGAAGGCCTGCTTGTGGTCAACCAAACCGACGAACCTGAAAGCAAGGTGATTGGTCTTCGGCGTGCTGACGGCAAAGGAGGAAAGCTTGCGGCGATCAACGGAGTGCGTGTCGTCGCCGATAATTTTGGCGTGGCCATTCTCGCCAACGAAAAGCTCCCGCCCACTGAGCGATTCATCATAATTCCCTTCGCCCGTGTCTGGGATCAATTGAAGGCCTTGAAAGCGCGAAACGGTGACAGGCCTCTAAAAATCTTACGGATAGGCATGCAGATTGATGTGCTTACGGGAAGATATTGTGGGACATGGATGGTTAGAGGCGTGCAACTAAACCAACGCGCTGGGCTCTTAGTCGATCTCAGTTCCCCAGATGTGATCACCTATCGTCTCCCAGGTAAACCCGGTGCAAAGCAAAATGTCAGTTTGGCCACTATACTCAATGCCGGCCTCGTCATTCGGCGCATCACTCTAAGCGGATCGTAGTCGCGGCTACTTCATGTCCTACCACATCGTCAGTATCGACGCTCCGCAGGCCGATCTGACGTGCCGAGACGGCCAACTCGTTTGCACCACCCCAGAGGGCGGCAGCAAAAAGCTGCCTTTGGAGGACATTGCCGCCATCGTCATCACCAGTTTCTCGGCCCGCATCCATAGCCACCTTTTCCTCGAAGCAGCCAAGCACGGTGTCTCACTCGTAATCTGCGAACGGTTCAAGCCCATCAGTCTCCTACTCCCGGCGTGCCGCTCAGCCGACACCTTGCTGACGCGGCGTCACTTGACGCTGCCCGATAATGTCCGGAGGCGGCTCTGGGAAAAATCTATCGACGCCAAATGCGCCAATCAGCTCGCCATTGCGCGCCGCATCGCCCCGGACGCCGAAAGCACGCGCCAGCTCGCCAAGGCATCGCAAGCCCGCAGCGCCCGCAAGGAAGGTGGTTGCGCGAAACTTTTCTGGGATGTGATGGCTGAGGGCCTGCGCTTGGAAGGATTCTCCCGAGGACGAAAGCTAGGTGGCCTGAATGATCTGCTGAACTACGGCTATGCGGTGCTCCTCTCGACCGTGCTGCAAAAACTATATGGCTTCGGCCTCGATCCCACGGTGGGCATCTCCCACGCCATCCGCGAGCGGAGCGCACCTCTGGCCTACGACCTCATGGAGCCATTCCGACCCTGCGTAGACTGGAGGGTTTACCAGTGGGTAAAAGAGCGTTCGCACGAAGACGCATTCGCGGTGACCGGTGAATTTCGTCACTGGGTTACCGGCTTTTCGCTAGAGCGCACCGACTATCTTGGATTGGATCTGGATATCCGTGGCGTCATCGAGGGCGTGATGCGCGGGTTTCGTCAGGGTGTGCTCATGGGCAGTGCCCGTTACTACCGGCCATGGATCTTGAAAAATTCAAAATGGGTTGGCTAGTCGTAGCCTTCGACTTGCCGGTGCTCTCTCCCTTGCAGCGCAAGACTGCCACGGGCTTCCGGAAGTTTCTGCTCGATGATGGATTCCAGATGATGCAATTCAGCGTTTATATCCGGCCTTGCGTCAGCTTTGCGCGACAAGAAACCCATCTAGACCGAATCAAGAAAAGCATCCCACCGGAGGGCAAAGTAAGGGCTTTCTTTGTGACCCGCGCGCAATGGGAGCGCGCCTATGTGCTCTATGGGTCACCCGCCAAAGAGGTCCCTCCTGAAAACATGCCAGAGCAAATCCAGCTTTGGTAATGGCTTAAGTCCCTCCCAAAAAAATAGTTCCGGGGGGCGGAGAATCCACCCCCCGGAATTGAAATCAAGGCAAAGCTCTACGATTACGCCGGCCACCTGAAAGAGTGAGAATCCACCCCCCGGAATTGAAATCAAGGCAAAGCTCGCGCTTGATGCGGCCGTGGAGTTGATCGGAGAATCCACCCCCCGGAATTGAAATCAAGGCAAAGCGCGCAACGCACCACCAACCTCACGATCACGGAGAATCCACCCCCCGGAATTGAAATCAAGGCAAAGCTCGGGCCAGCGCGTCGCGTGATACTCGCGCGAGAATCCACCCCCCGGAATTGAAATCAAGGC
>JANNQW010000278.1:0-24679 GCA_031400955.1 Verrucomicrobiota bacterium | reverse complement strand
CAGTGGTTGCTGCGCAGCGGCGGCACCAGCAACGGACAACCGGCCATGCGCTTGGGTTATCCTGACGGCGGGGATTTGCTTTTTGTGCGGTCCACCACCGACACTACCAAGTATCTGCCGCCGGCTTCGAAAGAAGGAACCTTGATACAAAGCGGCACGACTTGGACTTTTGCCGAGCCATCAGGTGTCAGCCATGTATTTCAGCAGCGCACAAACTCCTCCGGGGCCACATTCTACCGGTTTGAAAGCTTCACCGATAACATGGGCAACATCTACACGGTGAGCTACAACAGCGTGACCGACACTCTGCCACGGCAGGTGACCGATCCCAGCGGTCGCTGGCTGAGGTTCACCTACTCCGATCTGGGAACGCTGGCGCAGACCAGCACCAAGCTCGGCAACTTCCTCGCGAATCAGGGAGTGTGGAACCAGATTTCAGTCGGAGATAACAACAGCTACCGGTTCCTGGCCTTGTTCGAGACAAACGACTACCACAACTATCCATCGGCGCCGATCGGCGAGATCGAGTTTTATAACAAGCAAGGTGTCAAGATCGCCGGCACGCCCTTTGCCAGCGACCCAACCTATGTGGATGATATTAACAATCCAAACGCCCATGCAGCAGCCATGGCCTTTGATGGCGACACCACGTCCTACTACCGCTATGCCTACAAGCGCAATGGTTACATCGGGATTGACGCCGGGACGGCGGTGAAGGTGGGCAGTATCCGGTGGTTTGTTCCATCCGGGGTGGTGGCCAACACGGAGGTGGGGCAGTTCGTGGGGTTGAACAACAATTCCACGCAGACGCCCACGCTTATGGAAGTGAGCGCCAGCGACGGTCGCAGCGTGACCTACAGTTACTCGGTGTTCAATGATCCCTCCGGCCTGTTCAACTGGCAGACGCTCACGGGCGCGGCGTATCCTGACGGAGCCAATGCGATTTATTCCTACGGCCAGCAGGCAGACTACTGCCGTCCGGTGATCATTGAAGCATATGATCCTAGGATTCAGGGCGCTGGCACGCGCATCAGCTACACGTATGCGGCTGGCAGCATCCTCGGGTTTTTGCGCAGTGAGTTCAGCGGGATGACCGGAGAACTGATCGCCACCACCGGATCGATTCAGGTTCACATTCCCCAGACCACCTATGCCAATGGGCGGACGGTCACGGATTCTTACCTCAACGACATGGGGCAGTTTCTTTCGCGCACAGACAGCAATGGCAACAAGACCACCTACACCTACGACCAGAGCGGCAAGGGATTTCTGGCCAGCATGAAAGACCCTATTGGCCGGACAACCAGTTACACCAACAGCGTGAGCGGGGCGCGGCTTTCTGAGACCAAGCCGAACGGCACCGTGACCAGCTACACTTACGATGCTCAAGATCGGATGTTGACCAGCACCGTCACCGCCAGCGGCCAGGCCGGGCGCACCACCACCTACACGCGGGACGCCAACGGCAACATCACCCGTCAGGACAACCCGGACGGTTCCTTCGAGGCCTGGACCTTCAACGGCTTTGGCCAGCCGCTGACCCACACCCTGGTCAACGGAGCTACAGAGAGCTGGGCCTATGATGCGGGCGGCTTGAAGACATCGTTTACCGACGCCGTCGGAGCCACCACCACTTACGCCTACGACGCGCTGGATCTCCTGGCCAGCGAGACTGACGCCTTGGGACACACCACGACCTACACTCACGATTCTCTTGGCCGGGTGACGAAGGTGACTTATGCTGACGGCACGTTCGCCGGCACCGACTATGACGACTTTGGCAATGTGCTGAACCGCATTGACGAGAGCGGACATGTCTGGAGCACGACGTATGACGAGTTCAAGCGCAAGGTCAGCGAGACCGACCCGTTGGGACGCACCACGACTTACAGCTACGGCGGAGTGTCTGGCAGTGGCGGCTGCGGATCGTGCAACACGGGTGCGAGTCCGGTGCTGATCACCCAGCCCAACGGTCGGCAGATTTACAACACCTACGACCTGGAGTGGCGGCTGCTGACCACGACGGTGGCCTACGGCACCAGCGAGGCGGCGACGACGAGCTATACCTATGACAAGAATGGCAACGTGGTGACGGTGACCGATCCCATCGGACGCACGGTCACTTACGCGTATGACGTCTTGAACCGGCGGACCAAGACCACGTTCCCGGACACCAAGTTTCAAAGTGTGGCCTACGACGGCTACGGCAATGTCATCAGCCAGACCAACGAGCTGACGCAGATCAGCACGATGACCTATGGGGTGATGAACCAGATGTTGAGCGCCACAGACGCCACCGGGCGCACCAGCAGCCTGTTATATGAAACGCCCGGCTCCGCAGCCACGGGCATCGCCACCACTCGAGTAATGCCTTCCGGCAAGAAAGTCACCACCACCTACGACGCGTTGTGGCGGACGGTGAGCGTGACCGTGGCCCCCGGCACGGCGGACGCCGCCACCAGTCAGACCGCGTATGACAGCGTGGGCAATGTGACCAGCAGCACCGACCCGATGGGCCGGGTCATCACTCACGGCTACGACCTGCGCAATCGCCAAGTGCTGACCACCGACGCCCTGGGTCGGCAGTGGGCCACGACTTACAGCCCCGAGGGGCTGGTGCTCCAGACCACCAATCCCGACGGCACCATTGAGAGCAAGACCTACGACGCCGCACACCGCCCCTTGAGCAGCACCGACGGCGGAGGTCGCACCACTCTCTACGGCTATAACGTGGATAATCGCATGGTCACGCTGACCGATCCCAAAGGACAAGTCACCACTTGGGGTTACGACCTCACTGGCCGGATGACCTTCAAACGTTACCCTGACAACAATCAAGAAAACTACACCTACGATGCCGCGCGCCAGATGCTGACCAAGACGGTTCCCGCCGGACAGATGGCCATCTACACCTATGACAACCGGGGCCGGAACACGCAAATAAGCTGGAGTGGCAGCGCTGCCCCGAGCGCTAGCACATTGACCTACGACGCAGCGAGCCGTCCTCTGACCATCAACAACGGGAGCAGCAACATCACTCGGGTGTATGACGCCGCTGGGCGTGTGACCAGCGAGAGCCAGAAGATCATTGCGGCCAACCGGACCTTCAGCGTGGGCTATGGGTATGATACCGATGGCATGTTGAGCACCTTGACGTATCCTGATGGCACGGTGGTCAGTCAAATTTACAACGGTCGCAACCAGCTCGCCAGCGTGTTCAACGGCTCGCCGCCGCCGGTGGTCGCCTACGCCCGCAACGCGGACAACGCGGTGGCCGCGCTCGCCTTTGAGAACGGAGTGAGCACATTGAATAGCTTTGATGCTCTTGGGCGCTTGCTGGGAGTGAGTCATGCCTTGGGCGGAACCCCGCTTGGAGGGGAAGGTTACACCTTGGACGCCATGAGCCGCCGCACCAGTCGCACGCGCGTTGACGGCACCGTGGACGGTTTCGGCTACGACGCAGCCGGACAAGTCACTGGAGCTACTTACAATAACAATGCCACCCAGCAAAGTTACGCCTACGATCTGGCCGGGAACCGCACGCAATCGGGTAGCGCGGGCATCCTGCCTGCTGACTTCGGCGTCTCGCCGGTGTCCACGTCCTACACCTCCAACAACCTCAATCAATACACTGCCATCAATTCAGACAACCCTAGCTACAACGCCAACGGCGACCTGTTGAGTGACGGCACGCATGCTCTGACTTGGAACGCGCAAAGCCAGTTGACGCAGGCGGTGACTGGAAGCATCACCGAAACCTACGCCTACGACGCACTCATGCGTCGCGTGAGCCGGGGCGACGGCAGCACCCTAACTTACTACGTCATGGATGGCTGGAACGTGATCGCGGAATACACCGCGCTCCCTGCCACTCCCACGACCACTACGTTAGTCCGTCGCTACACCTGGGGAGATGACCTCAGCGGCAGCAGGCAAGGCGCAGGCGGCGTGGGTGGGTTGCTCATGGCCGAGGAGATCACTAGCACCACAGCCACGGCCTACTTCTACCACTGTGACGGCAATGGCAACGTCACCACCATCACCGACGCCGTCGGAGCGGTAGCCGCCGCCTACACTTATGATGCGTTTGGCCGGACTTTAAGCATGAGTGGTCCCTACGCGGCGACAAACAAATACCGCTTCAGCACCAAGCCCGTCGAGGCGGGCAGCGGGTTTTACTTTTACGGCGAACGTTATTACGATCCGGGGACCGGAAGGTGGCCATCCAGAGACCCGATCAATGAAATCGGCTTCAGGTTTGCGCATCAACAGGAGGATCAATCTGAAGGTAGCGCCTCACTGTTCCATCTGTTATCAAAAGGTAAAAACCCACGAAACACCAATCGTGTGGATGTTAACCCTTATTTGATGACATCGAACAACCCGGTGATGAAGGTCGATAAACTTGGCCTTTTTGACATTGATTTTGGAACAGACATCACCACTTGCGATGGGGACTATCCGAAGCTCTGCGATGTGTTATGCAAAGTTTTGGGTTACAATTCTGGAAGTTGTAGGATGAAGGTAAGCAAACGATGTGAAATCAAGATCGGAAACACGGCGGATTATCACAATTGGGTGATCGCCCATGTTGTAATCGACCGATATTGTATCTGTCACGGCAGTTCATCAATGGACGGCATGCCCCCAGGTCCACAGCGGACGAATCCAGATGACCCAGCGTGGCAGCCAGTGCGTGATGCGCTTGACCAATTTCCAGACCCTTAGCAATGAAAACTCTGTTTCTTCTGTGGATTATCCACATCTGTGTTTGCATAGTGGTGGGATATTTTTCCATTACCACGAGCACCACAACGCACAAACCGGTTGTGTCTGAGGTTGCCCAGGACGTGAGACGCTCTGAGATCAGTGGAACGATTTCGACGGAAGGTTTTTCGATAGGCGGTAGCACTCGCTCCTCTGCTATAAATGGCGCAGTGGTGATCTACTTTCTGAGCGGGGTTGTGGGCCTGCTGCTCGCCTCATCCCTTGAATTGCTGAGATGGATCAAGAACTAGGCGTTACTTATGCTTTGCTCACGACACAGATTAGCGCATAGTGTCTGTCCCTTGGTAAGAAAGTTTTCGCAATTATGCAATGCGTTATGCCCCCAAAGTTCGCTTTCGCTCAAGCTCCGCGCCGATCAAAACCCACCACCAAAATTAGCGGTTCACGCAGCTCACCGGCTCCGCACCCGCCAATCGGTAAGCGTGCTACAACGCAGTATAGTATGAAGCAGTTCGCAGCCGGTGGCGTTCGCAAGGCTCACGTTCGGCGGCGCCAGCGTCTGAAACGGGTCCGTCTGAAACGGGTCCGTCTGAAACGGGTCCGTCTGAAACGGGTCCGTCTGAAACGGGTCAGTCCTGAATGGCGCTTAGTTAAGAGGCATTTCCGTCCTCAAACCCTTGATTTTACTTGGATTTGTTTGCGGAGCAGGGCCTTAACTAAGCGCCATTCGGGTCAGTCCTAGCAATCGCACAAATGACCATCGATAAAAGCAAGCGCATAGTGTCTGTCCCTTGGTAAGAAAGTTTTCGCAATTATGCAATGCGTTATGCCCCCAAAGTTCGCTTTCGCTCAAGCTCCGCGCCGATCAAAACCCACCGCGAAAATCAGCGGTTCACGCAGTTCACCGGCTCCGCACCCGCCAATCGGTAAGCGTGCTACAACGCAGTATAGTGTGAAGCATTTGCCACCCGCCCGGAGCGGCGGGGCCCGGCAGCCTGCTTTGCGCTCGCAAAGACTCGCCACACTACAGCGCATTGTGTAAAGTTACCTCCTTCCCGGTGTCAGGCTCCGTGTAAGCGTCAAGCCAAGCTCCCCCTGGAATGACTCGTCATAGGTCATATGCGTCATAGCATCTTTCTATGACGGATGTTACCTACGACGAAAACAAAGCCGGGCCTTATTTTGAAGACTGATGTGCTCGGCCGCGTGAAGACCGGTGCCAGACAACGCGAGAGGGTCCTCGATGAGTTTGAGCGCAGCGGGCTCAGCGGCATGAAGTTTGCGGCGATGGCAGGCATCAACTATCAGACTTTTGCCTCGTGGGTGCAGAAGCGCCGCAGTGCTTAGGGAATTTCACCAGCTCACAGCCGGGCAGGGGCTGGAGATTTTCATTTACCCCACGCCATTTCGCGAGGATGATGCGCATGCATGTCCGCAAAATCCCAGGTCGAAACTCACGCGAAATTTGCCCGTATCGCGACACCAGAGCAGCCATTCAAGTTCGCGTCTGGCGCGAAATTCGATGATCTCACGCTGTCCTATGAGACGCACGGTCGGCTGAATGCAGCCAAGAATAATGCGATTCTATTGTTTCATGCCTTATCCGGGAGCCAGCACATCGCCGGTCTCTGCCGCAAGGTCGCAGGGACGGACGAGCGATGGACGGAAGACTGCCAGCAGGGCTGGTGGGAGCCATTCATTGGTCCCGGAAAAGCGCTGGACACGAGCCGTTACTTCATTGTCTGCGCGAATTATCTGGGCGGCTGCTATGGCAGCAGCGGTCCGGCCTCGATCAATCCCAAGACTGGCGAGCCTTTTGGTTCATCGTTTCCTCCAGTGCTCACCAGCGATGTGGTGCGCTCGCAGGCGATCCTGCTCGACCAGTTAGGCATCACGAAGCTTCATGCCGTCATGGGGGCCTCGATTGGCGGGCTGATGACATTGAATTTTGCGACGATGTTTCCCGAGCGGGTGAATCTGGTGGTGCCTATTGCCAGCGGACTGCGCACCACGGTGCTCACGCGCCTGCATGTTTTTGAACAGGTCATGGCCATTGAAAACGATCCCCACTTCCGCGGCGGCGACTATTATGACGGTGCCACGCCGGAATTTGGACTGGTGCTGGCGCGCATGATCTCACACAAGACTTTTGTGCATCTCGATGCCATCGAGCGCCGCGCTCGCGGGGATGTGATCCAGCGGGGCGATCAACTGGCGTGGTTCAAGCTGGGCCACAACGTCGAGAGCTACATGCTGCATCAAGGAAAAAAATTCGTGAAGCGTTTCGATGCCAACACTTATCTGCGCATCTGCAACATGTGGCTCCGCTTCGATCCTTTGCGCGATGCCAGGGTGCGAAGCTACGAGAAGCTTTTTGCGATCTCCAAGAAGCACAATCATCACTATCTCATTTTCAGCATCGATTCTGACTTCTGTTTCTACCCCGAAGAGCAAGCCGAGTATGTCCGTGCGCTGGAGAAGGCCGGCGTGTCGGTGATGCACATCACCGTGCATTCCGAGAAAGGTCACGATTCCTTTCTGCTCGAGCCCGATCTGTTCACGCCGCACCTGGCCTACACCCTCCGGCGCGGCACAACGGAGATGGTGGACGGAGAGCGGAACGATCCCGGTCTGTAGGCCTCGGTGCTGTCGCGCCCAGACTGATTCGCGATAAGCCGATATCAGAGATGTATTGGAAATTCCTCAGCGAAAGCTCTTGGCGAAGTCGTCGGCGTTCGCTTTGGGGACGACAGTTTTTTTCACGAAGGTCGAGTTGTCAGACTTGTCTTTGAGGATGCGCTCATATTCCGCGCTATCCATTGGAAGATGAATGGTGACGTCCTTCCAGGTGGAGAGCAGGATCGAATTAGCGAGTTCCACACTGCGGATGCCTTCCTCAGCGGGGGATAGGAGTTTTTCGTTCTTCAGGATCGCATTAGTGAAGTTTTGGAGAATTTCAGTGTGCACACCTCCACTGGTTTCGACTGGTATGTCCATGCGCCAGGTTTCTGGGGTGGCGAAGGCCGCTTCGGCTTCACGACAAAACTTGGACATGGGCGCGCGGTTGCGCTGGAAATGAATCCGGGTGCCATCGTCCACTGTGAGTCGACCCTGTTCGCCAGTGATGTCGAGACAGTTCCGGCCTGGCCATTCGCCAGTGGAGGTGATCCAGGTGGCGGTGAGTCCGCTGTCATACATGAGCACGGCAGTCACGTCGTCCTCGACTTCGATGTCGTGGAAGCGACCGAATTGGCAGAACCCGCGGACACGCTGGGGCATGCCGAACATCCACTGGAAAAGGTCGAGATTGTGGGGGCACTGATTCATGAGCACGCCGCCGCCTTCGCCCTTCCACGTGCCGCGCCAACCGCCGGTGGCATAATAGTAGTTCGTCCGAAACCAGTTGGTTGTTTCCCAGTTCACGCGGCGGATTTCACCGAGTTCCCCGGAGTCGATGAGGTTTTTCACTTTCTTGAATACGGCATTGGTGCGCATTTGGAACATGGCCGCGAAGATTTGCTTCTTGTTCGTGTGAGCCGCGATGAGTCGTTCACAGTCGGCCTTGTGAACAGAGACCGGCTTTTCAACCAGGACATGAAGGCCAGATTTGAGCGCCTCGATGCCGATGGTGGTGTGCGAGTAATGCGGGGTGCAGATCAGGATGGCGTCGATGCGGCCGCTGTGGATCATTTCATTCACGTCGGTGAATCCGCTCTCGCCCTCAATCAGCGGGGGCAGGGTGCCGACGCTTTCGCAGAGACCGGTGACTTTCAAGCCCTCGATCTTGCCCGCGCGGATGTTCGCGAGGTGGGTCTTGCCCATGTTGCCGAGCCCAACGATGCCGAGTCTGACGATTTCCATGCCGCGAGCGTAGGGAGAAAGACGCAGATGGTCAAATGATTGCAGATTTTGAATTGCAGATCATACGGGGGCATTGGAAGGTCATGCATGGCTGAACAGAATGGAACACTACTGATTACGGGCGGCGCGGGCTACATTGGCTCGCACACCGTGAGGCATCTGCTGGAGCACAATGAGAGGATCGTCGTGTTGGACAATCTCGTATATGGCCATCGCGAGGCATTGCCGCTGGACCGGGTGACTTTCGTGCAGGGAGAGATGGGCGATACCGCCTTGATGGAGAAACTTTTCGTGGAACACCAGCCGGAGGCAGTGCTGCATTTCGCGGCCTATTGCTATGTGGGCGAGTCCGTGTCTGATCCCCTCAAATATTATCGCAACAATGTGGTGGCCCCGCTGGCGATGATCGAGGCCATGCAACGCCATGGCACGCGGCGGTTTATCTTTTCGTCCACCTGCGCCACTTATGGGAATCCCGTGTTCATGCCGATGGATGAGACGCATCCGCAGCACCCGGTGAATCCTTACGGAGCGAGCAAGCTGATGCTGGAGCGCGTGCTGATAGACTGCGGCGTGGCATGGGGGCTGAAGTCGGTGTTCCTGCGCTATTTCAACGCCAGCGGCGGCGATCCCAATGGCGGGATCGGCGAGGATCACGAGCCGGAAACGCATCTCATTCCGCGGGTGCTGATGGCGGCCACGGGCGAGATTGATTCTGTCATGGTTTTCGGAACTGATTATCCAACACCGGACGGCACCTGCATCCGCGATTACATTCATGTCTGCGATCTGGCGCGGGCACATTTCTTGGCGCTGGAGCATCTGCGCAAGGGCGGCGACTCCACTGCGGTCAATCTGGGAACGGGCCGGGGCTTTTCAGTAAAGGAGATCATCTCTACGGCAGAGCAGGTCACTGGGAAAAAGATTTCCGTCAGCTACGGCGCGCGGCGCGCGGGCGATCCGCCAGAACTGGTGTGCGCACCGGCCAAAGCCAATGCCGTGCTGGGGTGGGATGCGGAATACAAAGACCCTTGCAGCCACATCGAGCATGCATGGAAATGGATCACCGGCCCGCGACAGGGCCGCTACGGAAATTGAATACCAGCGGGTGACGACCGAAATCTGAAATTCAGTGGATTCCTATTCTGATTGAGACGAGCTTACAGCATGAGTAAACAACCATGAGCGCTCTCAACCAGCGGCTGCGATCCCGCCTTAAAGACAGGCTGGACGAGGCTTCACGGCAGGATCTGCGAGAAAACCTCAAGTCGGCCAAAGTGCTGCGACAACCGTGGCGACGGCGGAAGCTGATTCTCGCACTGCTGCTGGTGCCGGTTTGCCTCTTGGCTTCAGTATCATTTATTGAACTGTTCTTTCGAGCGACCGTTACCAAAGCTTTCTGGCGTGAGGAGGGCTTCTGTTTCTTTTCCGCCGGCTGCCTGTTCTGGATGACGCTTGGCTGGCTCCGCATCCGGCCTCAATTGCCTTATGTCTTCGCTCATGAGTTTACGCATCTCCTTACGGCGAAGTTGAGCGGTGGGAAAATACATAGCTGGGCGGTGGGAGAACACGGTGGCTATGTGGAAACGGACAAGACCAGCGCGTTCATCACCTTGTCCCCCTATCTGGTGCCGCTCTATACCATGGTTGTCTTCGCGCTTTATGGATTGACGGGTTTGTTTACCGATCTGCATCAGCCACACGAATGGCATTTGTTTTCCTGGGTTCTCAACTTCAATTGGGCTTGGGTCTTTTTTTTCTTAGTGGGTGCCACATGGTGCTTCCATCTCACGTTTACCATTGAGATCCTTGGCACCGAGCAGAGCGATTTGCTGCACAACGGCGAATTCTTTTCGATCGTCGTCATCTTCCTGGGTAATCTGGCCATCCTCGGCACTCTGTTTATTTCAGCATCACCCACGGTCGGCTGGAAGGATGTCGTTCAGGATGTCTGCCACATCATCGTCACCGTGTGGCACTGGATTTTTTAATATCATGGAGCCTGCCGAACTCGTTCTTTCCGTCGCCCAGCTCACACAGCAGATTCGTGCTTTGCTGGAGAACGAGATCGGCAATGTATGGGTCGAGGGGGAGATCAGCAATCATCGGTTGCACAGTTCAGGGCACCAATATTTTACACTTAAGGATGAACGTGCGCAGATCCAATGCGTGCTCTTTCGTGGAGCGGGTGCCCGTCTTGCCGAGACGTTGCGCGATGGTCAGCAGGTTCAGGTATTCGGCGGAGTGACGGTCTACGAGCAGCGCGGAAACTACCAGATCATCGTGCAGCTCGTGCAACCGAAGGGACTGGGCTCGCTCCAGGCTCGCTTTGAGGCGCTCAAACGCAAACTGGAAGTGGAGGGTCTGTTTGAGTCGCAATGGAAAAAGGAAATTCCGCGCTTTCCACGCGTTGTGGCGCTGGTGACCTCGCCTACAGGGGCTGCCATCCGCGACATGATCAACATCCTCAGCCGTCGCGCCCCGTGGCTGCGCATCCTCGTATTTCCTGTGCGCGTGCAAGGACAGGGGGCTGAGACGGAAATCGCGCGCGCTATTGGCTTGTTGAATCGCGCCGCGGAAATCGGACTGCCGATGCCAGACACCATAGTTGTCGGTCGCGGCGGCGGATCACTTGAAGACTTGTGGAACTTCAACGAGGAGGTGGTCGCGCGCGCGATATTCGATTCCGAAATTCCGGTGATCTCGGCAGTTGGGCACGAGATTGATTTTACCATTGCGGATTTTGTGGCTGATTTGCGTGCACCGACGCCGAGCGCCGCTGCGGAATTGATTGCGCCGGATATTGCGGAACTGAGGCGGCATTTTGATGCGGTTCAAAAATCGCTGTCGCACCGGGTCGGCGGCGTGATTGAGCAGCACGTCCGTGTGCTGGATCTCACGGCGCGCGGTCAGTTGCGCAGCGAACCCGGGCGGCAAATGCGCGAAGCGGAGCAGAGCATGGATGACCTGGAAGACCGGTTTGAAGATTTCGCGGAACAATGTCTGCGAGGCCTTGAGGAAAATCTTATGAACAAGCAACGGACGCTGGAGCGCTATCGTCCCAGGCAGGTTCTGGCGGATGCGGGACATCGCATTGAGTTGATGCGACAACGTGTGAGCCATTCAATCAGTCAGAGAATTTCGCATGCATCCGACCTGCTTGCGGGAGTTGTGAAATTATTGCAGTCGCTCGGCCCCGATGGCGTGCTGCAGCGGGGATTCTCGTTGACACTGGATTCGAATGGACGCGCGATTACTGATGCGGGAAAACTTAAATCTGGTGATCGAGTTCGCACGAAGCTGGCCTGTGGTGAATTCGCGAGTGTCATCACCCACGAATGACAGTAGTAGCCGACGTGATTTTACTCAGCAGGTTCGCAATTGCTGTCGCGGGAGTGATTAATTTGCGCTAGATTACGCAATCCAGTTATGCCTCGCGACTACGCTCTGCAACCCACCGCCAGTGCCACGCATCGCATTGATTACCGCGCGGAGCTAAACGACCAGCAGTTCGCAGCGGTTACGGCACCACCGGGACAGTCGCTCGTCATTGCGGGTGCAGGCAGTGGCAAGACGCGGACGCTGACTTATCGTGTGGCCTTCCTTCTCGATAACGGCATCGCCCCGGATAATATCCTGCTGCTGACCTTCACCAACAAGGCCGCGCGGGAGATGCTGGAGCGCGTGCAGTCACTGTTGCCTGTGGAGACAAGGAGGCTTTGGGGAGGCACATTTCACTCGATCGGAAATCGCATTCTGCGCCAACATGCTGATCGCGTGGGTTTGCGCCCGGGCTTCTCAATCATGGATCGGGAGGATCAAAAGGATCTCCTGGACACTGTGCTGGCATCGAGCGGATTGGATACGACGCAGCATCGCTTTCCCAAACCGGAAGTGCTGGGCGAGATTTTCTCACTGGCGGACAACACGGGCGACGGGATCAAAAAGGTTGTTCAGGAACGCTATCCCTACTTCGAGCCGGTGCTCGAAGGCGTTCTCAGGATGCGCTCACTTTACACCGAGAAGAAGCTGGAGACGAACAACGTGGACTTCGACGACTTGCTGACGCTGACCTTACGATTGTTTCAGGAGCAGGATGATCTTCGGGAGCGCTATCAACGGCAGTTTCAGTTCATCCTGGTGGACGAGTATCAGGACACCAATACGCTGCAAAGCGACCTCGTTGAACTGCTTGCAGGTCCGATGGGCAATCTCATGGTGGTTGGGGATGATGCGCAGAGCATCTACTCCTGGCGCGGTGCGAACTTGAAGAACATCCTGGAGTTTCCCCGGCGCTATCCGCACGCGAAAGTCTACAAGATCGAGGTCAACTACCGAAGCGTGCCCGAGGTGTTAACGCTGGCCAACGCGGCTATCGCGGTGAATCACGGTCAGTTCACCAAGGCGCTCCGACCAGCACGCGAAGGGAAGGGGATACTGCCCGCGCTGGTGCCGGTAGACAGTCCGTCCGCGCAGGCGGCCTTCGTGGCGCAGCGAATTCTGGAACTGCGCGACGAGGGGGTGGATTTGAACGAGATCGCGGTGATCTATCGGGCGCATTTTCATTCGTTGGAAATCCAAATGGAACTGACTCAACGCGGGATTCCCTTCGCCATCACCAGCGGATTGCGTTTCTTCGAGCAGGCGCATGTGAAAGATGTTGCAGCGTTTATGAAGTTCGCCCTGAATCGCAGCGATGAACTTTCCTTCATGCGGCTGGTGCGACTGGTGCCCGGCATCGGCAATATGAGCGCGGCCCGGCTCTGGGATGGATGGATGAAGTCTGAGGGGCCGCATGGCGAAACCTTGAGCGGAGTTTTTTCCGATCACCTGCTGAAGCTCAAGGTGCCACGCAAGGCGGAGAAGGTGTGGGAACAGACCTGTTATACGCTCGATGAACTGCTCGATACTGAAGGAAAGCCGCAGCCACCCGCAGCCATGATCCGCAGCATCATGGAGGGAGTTTACGAGGATTACATGAAGGTGAAGTTCAAGAACTATGAACAACGCCAACAGGATTTGGAGCAGCTCGATAACTATTCCGCGCGTTTCAAAGACACTGGGGAATTTCTCAGCCAGCTCGCGCTGGTCAGCGGCGTGGACACAGATGAACGCCCTGACAGTGAGCCGCAAGACCGGGAGAGTGTGACCCTGACCACCGCGCATCAGGCGAAGGGACTGGAGTGGGGCGCGGTCTTCGCTGTGTGGCTGGCCGAAGGTATGTTTCCGAACAAGCGGGTGCTAGAAAACGGAGGCGAGGAAGGGCTGGAAGAAGAACGACGCTTGTTTTATGTGACAGTGACTCGCGCGAAAGATGAACTTTATCTCACTTATCCCACTATGTTCTTCCAAGCCAGGGATGGGAACGTGCTCCAGCGTCCCTCGCGATTTATTACTGATCTGCCGGGGGACTTGATGGATATATGGAACGTGCGTAGCGTGTTCGCGTGAGTGAACCGATAATTCTCAAACGCAAAACATGGGGCGGATGCCTCGTGCGACTCCTGGTGCTGGGAGTGCTTGCTGGATTGATTATTTTTCTTGTCGCGGATCATTATCTAAATCTGCGCAGCAACATTATCAGTTTCGCCTTCCGCAAGTCCACGCAGCCAATGGAAGTCAGGGCAGGTGGAAACAAATGGAAGCTACTGACGGAAATCACGCAATCGGAGATCGAGCACGCATTGGCAAGGCAAGGGGAGGGGGATGGTGTCACCTGGAGATCCATCTATGTTCGACGGCACGCGGAAAACGTTTTCCAGCGCATCGCGCAGGCATTGTTTGAATCCAAAATAAACGTCATAGAGTTCACACCTGAACAATATGATTTCTTCACGAGCTTTCGTGAGCACTTCGCTTTGACCACTGCAGACGAGCGGGCCACGACCGATGACCTCGTCTTCGCCATCACCGCAAACTTCCGCGATCCCAAAGGGAAACCGCTGGGACTGGTGGTTCACGAGGGAAAACAGGTTAATGCGTCCTTTCCCGCTTGGACGGGGTATTTTTTCGTCAAGGATGGAAAGCCCTGGTTTGGGCCGAAGTCATTATTCGAGGAAACGCCGGGCATTCTCACGGAGGCGACACAGGGCTATCCCTCTCTGATGAAAAACCACACCGTCTTTTCCTATGTTGACCTAACGCCGGACAAATATTTCGATGGCGAAAAAATCACTTATCGGGCGCTGGCCGGGACTCGCCAAAACGGCACTGTCGTTTTCATTTTGTCCGGCAATGGCGGCATCATGAACGTGGCGGAAGTCGCGGCGCTCGCACAGAAACTCAACGTGCAGCACGCCACGTTGCTGGACGGCGGGCGAGCGTTGCAATACACCCTGCGCACGGGTGGCGGGAGACTGGACTTCGCGGCCTTCAACACCCAATTGAACCTTCCCTGGCAATCCTTGGAACGGCAGCGATCTCCGGTTTTTATCGGTGCCCGGCTGAGTCGCGGCGAAACACCCGAAATCACGCGTTGATGAAACAATTCCCTTTGCCTCCTGAAGGCGCATGCTAAAACTCCACTCGGAATTCACTAAATGGATATTGAACTCATTTTGATGCGACAGCTTGCCAGTTGTCTGGCCATGCCCGTGTTTCTGGTCGATGCCAACGGCAGCCTGGTTTATTATAACGAGCCTGCCGAGAAAATTTTGGGACGACGCTATGAGGAATCCGGGCCCATGCAAGTGCCGGAACTGGCTGTGCTGTTTCACACGTTTGATGAAGATGGAAATCCGATTGCGTCGCCGGATTTGCCATTGGCCATCGCCCTGAGCCAGCACAAGCCTGCCCATAAGCGACTCACGATCCGTGGGTTGGATGGTCGCAAGCGCCAGATTGAAGTCACGGCGATTCCAATCGTCGGACAGCAGAAACAAGTGGCCGGCGCTGCCGCCATATTTTGGGAGATTAAGGAGCCAAAGAAATGAATGTCACCTTCTGGGGCACGCGCGGATCGCTTGCCACTCCGGGGCGGGCGACACTCCGCTATGGAGGAAACACTTCCTGTGTTCAAATCATGGGACCGCAAGGCACAGTGCTGGTTCTGGACGCGGGCACTGGCATTCGTGAATTGGGAGAGAGTCTGCCGCCCGGATTGAAGCGCGTAGACGTGCTGCTTTCTCATCTGCACATGGATCATATTCAGGGGCTGGGTTTTTTCTCCGCGCTCTACAACCCGAACATGGAGGTGCACATCTGGGGACCTGCCAGCGTCACATTGCGTCTGACTGCGCGCTTGAATCGCTATCTCTCGCCCCCGCTGTTTCCGATCCACATGCGGGATCTGCCGTGCAAATTATTCATTCATGATGCGTCACGGATGGATGAGGAAATCGGCGAGTTCAGGGTGAAATCCGTGCTGGTCTGCCATCCTGGACCTACCGTCGGCTTTCGTATCGAGGGCGCGTCAGGTTCCGTTTGTTATCTTCCCGATCATGAACCGATTCTTGGCGCGGAGAAATTCGTTAACGAAACCGCATGGATCTCTGGCATGACGGTGGCGAGCGGCGCGGACATGCTCATCCACGACTCGCAATATACCGACGAAGAATACAGTTCACGAATTGGCTGGGGCCACTCGTCTATGCGACAGGCCATCCAGTTTGCCAACTTGGCCGGGGTCGGATGTTTGGTCGCCTTTCATCACGATCCGCAGCATCATGATGAGTTGCTTGAACAGATGCATCGCAGCGTGATCGCTGAGTTGGCGCCGGATTTTTCCGTTTCCATTGCCAGCGAGGGGTCTTCATTAGAGGTGATTCGCCGATAAAGCACACGATCCGGCGAGTATGCCGCAAGGGATAGCTTGCAGGTGACTTGGAAAAAGATGAAACTTGTCCCGAACAACAATTCATCACCATGGCAAAATCCCGAACCAAAACCAAACGCCTCAGCCCGAACGTGGATCGCGCGATCGAAATTCTGCCCAAACCCGAACCGGCGGAAGTCCGTTCAAAAATGCATGAAAGCGGAATCCCGTCGGCGCGCACCTCGAAAGGTCCGGGTAGCCGGGATGAAATCCGCTCCGTCAGCCACCGGGTGATGGGCTCACGCCAGTCAGAAAGAAAAATCGAGCGCTCCAATCAGCCCCGTCAGCCCAAGCGGGGCCATGGTAGCCAGCGCAAGAAAGGTGACTGACGCCTTCCGCTGGAATTATTCCGCGGACGAACTAGGGCCTGTTAACACTATTGAGTCTCGCGCAATAGGGAGACGCACGGCGGGGCGGATGTCGGGGTCACCTTGGCCCCGGGTTATGGGGGCTAGCAGCCCCCAACACATTTGTCATCCTGATATGCGAGACTCAATAGGTTATGGTTTGGTTGGTGGTGTGCCAACGGCACCCTTCATACCAGCCTGGGGCGCAAGCCCCAGGATTGAAGCAAAGCATTAGGTTGAAGCGCTGAAAGCGCGTCTCATGGGGCGGTAAGCGCGCCTGCAAAGACGCTATGAAACATGCTTTCAGCGTTCACCGAGGCTCGCGCCAGACAAACCAGACCAGGCCAGCCGCGAGCACGCCGCCGAGGTGGGCGAGCGACGAGACCGTGCCTAATCCGTTGAGCTGCATCCCGACCCCTAGCAATTGCAAGATCATCCACATCAAAAAAGCCCCCCAAGCCGGAAAGCTGAGCCACCTGAAGTATAAAAAGTAGCGGAACAACAGACCGAGCCGGGCATGCGGATACAACAGCGAATAGTAAGCGATGATGCCTGAGATCGCCCCGCTGGCGCCGATCAGCGGCATCGCACTCCTCGGGTCGCCGGCCATGTGCATCAGGCTACCAGCGAAACCAGCCAACAATAGCAGCAATAATGTGCGGCGAATGCCGAGGTGATCCTCCACGGCGGTGCCAAACAGTAGCAAAAAGTAGGTGTTGCCGATCAGGTGGCTCCACCCGCCATGAATCAGCATCGATGACCAGAAGGTCAAACCGTAATGACGAAATGGATCGAGTGGAATAAACCCCCACGCCGCCACAACTTTCCTGGGATCGGACAGTATCAGCAGAAAGACAAGGACCAGTAAACTGGCAAAAATCCATGCCAGCCACGGCCTGCGGGAGAGAGTTCGACTATCCAACTCGACCGGCAGCCCTAACATCGCAGGCAGGTATTTCCACGCCTCCTCAGGATTGTTGTTGAAGTCCTGGTCGAGCGCGGCCTCATGCCGGATTTGTTTGAGATTGTGAAGCGCTAACACGGCTTTCGCCTCCGGGCACATCTCGGGGGGATGGGGAGGCAATGGAACGAGAGGCAGCGCATCGAGTTCTCCGCCATCAAACCATGTCATGTGGCAACGCGTGCAGACGTCGATATGCAACTGGTCGTGCATGATGGACACCTCGGTCATAGACGCCGTGCAGACCGGACAAGGCCGGCCCACCCTGCCCACCCGGTCATAGGCCCGACGCCACAAATCGTTGACTGCTTTCTTATCGACCAACTTGCGCAATACGCCGAGACCGACAAGGCTGCCGTGACACCTGATACAGACGTGATGAATTCCGTGGCGCGTTTGTCGACGTTCCATCAATGCCTTGCAAGCCGGACAATTCATGTCTGAATAGGGTCCTTGAATTGAAACATTTTGGCGAGCTTTCCATAGCTTTTTCTCAACTTGGCATTCTGCGGCACTCGATCAGCGAGTGCGCCCGACTCCGTTAAGCATGTCCCATTGCCAGTCGTTGCGCAATCCACCAGTTGCCCACCGTCGCTCCGGGTCATGACTTCGCAGAGTGCACCGGGATATTCAAGACGCAAGGGGGCGTGGCATGAACGTATTCGTCCAGAAAATAGCAACGACGGCGAGTAGTTTGTTTAATTTCGAGGACTCTCTGACAGAGTCGTGAGCTTTGCGAAGCGCTGGATCTGGCCCCCACGACGTTGCAGGCCAATCACTTCCGCTTCTTTATCAGCAACCACAGCAGGCCAGTTGCGGCCACGATCAAAACAACGATGATTTCCCACGGCGTTGATGAGGTCGGTTTTTCCCTCGGTGCTGGTGCGGGCTTTGTTTCGGGTGCCTTCTTCGGCGCTGGTGGTAGCACGGACGGCACGAAATTTGTTAGTGGAGGTTTTTCAACACTGGACGCCGAGTCATTCAATGTCTTGGTAACGTCATCTGCGACAGCTCCAAGGGCAGGCGCAAGCCTGTCTGCGAGAGCAAGCCTTGATGCACGTGTAGCAACAGCGCTGTCGCCTAACGCCTCCTTTGGTAAGTGTGCCAGGATGATACCTTTCAACGGCTCGTCTAGCGGACGCTTCGGCTGAAAGCCAGTTTCGTAATCGTCGGGAGGCCAGAAGGCGGACCCGCTGCGAAGCATCAGCAAAGCAACTTGAGATTGAAGCTGTGCATCCGTCGTGTGTCGCAGCGCTTCGTATAGATGTAGTCGGGTGTATTGATTGTTGAAGCAGAGGTTTATTAGCTCAAGGCGTCGTGAGGCAAGCGCATCGCTTGCCATCTTCGTGAGAGTCGTCTGGGATTCAGCCTGGTTAATTGCCACCTTTGCTTGATCTAAAGGCAGAGTTGCGAACTCGGCGTTTTGCTGGGCCATGCCTTGATGATGTGCGACGATGGCAATCAAGACAATGAGCCGCACAGAGTAAGTAAGGGGTTTCATGGCTTTGGATGACCAGTTTTGGCGGAGGATTGATTGTTCAGCCACTTGCTTTGAGCTGCGTCATATGTGGCATCCAAGTAGTGGTGCCACTTGCCTTGAGTCTCATCGGAGATGCGGAACCAGAAGCGTCCGTTTGCGCGTGTGCCGTTCCAAAGCTCCAGGCGTGCAAACTCCACAAAGTTTATTTCGCACGAGTAGGACTGAGCTGTTGCTCCCCACGAGTTGAACACACCGAGTCTTGGCCCGTCGATTGAGGTCAACTCTCCTTCCGCATGTGACAGCGTGGCGGTGGAGTTCGCCACATATGGGTTGTCATCCTCGTCGATGTATTCGGACGAAGAATCATCATTCCCCTCGACGACATCAGTTGGAAAGCCCACTGGCGAATCAACGGCAGTCGGCTGATTCTTGGCCCATTCAGATGGAATGCTGACAAGTAAATCTGTCTTGCTGATACTGCCCGGATTGCGAACGGTGACTTTGTATTGGCGTGAGACATCCCACTTCAGTGCAGCCGTGTCGCCATCTCCAGTCGTTGGAGAGATCGTGTGTATCTTGCCTTTCCCTGGCACTGGCTTTCTTGACTGTCCATCAAGCTTGGGACGCTCGGGATCGATGGCTATTTCCTTCGGCTCAATCTTGAAGGTGAACTTCCAAAGTTTGGTTGCGTCCGTCTTCGTTGCACTTGTATCGACTTCCCATCGCGCCTTCACCGAATTCCCATTCGGTGGAACTTTTTGGCCTTGTGCATCTGCTTGGTAATACTCCCCAACGCCCCCTGATGGCGTGCAAGTCGTCCACACTACCCAGACATGCATCTTGATGGTATCTGTGGCCCACGTCCCGCCTTTTGGACCAATTGAAACCTTTGCATGTTTCCATTTCTTCCGATCCACATTGAAAATGGTCGGGTCTTCATCAGAAACTTTACCTGCTTGGGAGTCCTCCTTGCATTCAAAGTGCCACTCGAATTTCTGCTTCGGATTTCCAGAAGTGATCAAGTCCTTGCCAGACCCCACAAAATCGTTCGCTCGCAGCACGACATTATCCCAATAAATTTCTTCCGTCCATTGCGGGGTAACAAAGTGCTTCTCGGGGCTGTTTGGTATAACGCTTGGAATAAGATCACCACGGACGTTGCTGACATTCAGAGGGGTGATATCTGTCGCAACAGACAAAAATAAAGGCGGAGCGATGCCTGCATTCAGCGGGTCGTCATACATGGATTCATCAGGAACTATGTCAATGGGCATGAAAAACACAAACATCGTCACTCCGTCGATGTCGGCGCTGTCGTCGGGGTTTTTGTAGTAGAGGGTGTTGGAGTATTTCACGGTGAGATCGACCGTTTCCCCGGGGTTTAATAGGATGGGCAGCTCGTGAAAGGACTGGTCGATCTTTTCCAAGGTCTGGCCAGAGCCAGCCTTTTCCAGCAACCTAGGGCCTGGGGGCAGCATGCCTGGGGGCAGTTCGACGGTGGTGGGGAGCTTGCCCTGCACAACTGTGCAGCCGTCATCGGAAAATACGGCCAGCCCCCACATGCCGGTCTTGCCCTCTGGCGGCGGCGGGGCGGTGTAGCTGCCACTGAATACACGCCATTCAGCATGGATGCTGTCGTGTCCCTGTAGCGCGCGGGTATTTGCGAGGGCCAGCGCGTAGGCTTTCACGACATCAAGATCGCCGGTCGGACTTCTGTCCGCAACATTTTTGAAGAAACACTTGGGGAACGGCTCAGCGGTCAGGCCGGGCGGCTCATTGCGCATGGTCTGCTTTTCGACGGGTCCAGCCGCGGGCAATGGCGGGGTCATCAGAGCGAGGAGGGCGAGCGCGGCAAGGTTTAATTTTATCTGATGGCGATGCATAAGCAAAATAAGTTTTGGCGGTGCGATGCGTTGTCGTTTTATCATGTGAGGGGTGATCAGCGTGGGGCGGTCGGACTGGCTGGTGCAGGGGGCTTGGGTGCGGTGCTGGACTGTCCGGTTTGCTTCACTGGCTGGGTCGCTGGGGCGGGTTTGCCAGGGGGTGGCTTCTGCGCGGTTTTCTTTTCTATTTCGGCCTGTGATTTGCGCCAGGAGGCGATGAACGGGTCGCGATCCTTCCCCCATTTGGTGTTGGGGTCGATCTGCTCCATGACCTTGATGGCTTCGGGATAGTTTTTGCGCTTCGAGTAATGCCGGGCTTTGAAATAAACTGCTTTGGCGCGCTCATCTGCGGTGGCGGACTGTGCGCTCATGATGTCCAAAACGCGCAGTTCATCGGCCTCGTCACCGAGCAGCTCGTAGATCGCGCGCGCATATTCGAGGGCTTCATACCAGCAGGAACTGGCTTTCAAATCCATCTTGGGGCCGGGCTGGCAGAGCGGGAGATTGGGCATCACCGCCTGCGCCAGAATATCCCTGGCTGCCTGCCGGTGATCGGGCACATGCGCCGCTTCCCAGGCGATCAAGGCGAAGCAGCAGATGGCGTTGCCGCACTCCAAAGGCGTTTTGGCTTTGAGGAGGTTGCCATGGTAATGCAGGATGGAATGGCTCGGCGACCAGCCGGGATACAAAGAACCTAGCCCCGCTTTTTTGAGGTCGGACACATAGTTTTTTGCGTCCGGCAGCGCGATGGTATTGATGACCGGCTCGGGCTTGGGCGGGGGCGCTGCAGTCTGATGAGTGCGAGTAAACCGTAGATAAACGAAGCATGACGCGAACAGGGCGATTGCGACCAGGGCGCAGGTGGCAATCAGCGTGCGGTGCTTGCGACGATGCGGGTTGCTGGCTGCGGGTTGAACTGGGTTAGTCATCCGTAATTAGCATAGCAAGGGACAAGCGCAGATGTCAAAGGTGACTGACGCCTCCCGCTGGAATTATTCTGCGGACGAACTAGCGTGGCCGTCACATGGGCCGGCCAACATTGCGTTATGAACTTGAATGGCAGCAACAGGGCCATGCTCTTGTTGCCGGGATCGACGAAGCCGGACGCGGACCCTTGGCTGGTCCGGTTTGCGCGGCGGCGGTGGTGTTGCCAGACGGATTCGATCACGATGTCTTGAATGATTCCAAGCAACTCAGCGCGGATAAACGGGAACGGATTTACGAGGAAATCACCGTCACTTCCGGACTCATCTGGAGCGTGGTCATGATTCATGCGGAGGAAATTGACCGGATTAATATCCTGCGCGCCACGCACGCAGCGATGAGTCAGGCCGTGTTGGAACTGGCACCAAGACCAGATTTTGCCCTTATCGACGGCAGGCCTGTTCCGGGTTTTCCGCTGCCGTGTCAGGCGCTGGTGAAGGGGGATTCGCTTAGCCTTTCGATTGCGGCTGCCAGTGTCATCGCCAAAGTGATACGCGACCGGTTCATGACGGCTGCGGCACGGGAATATTCCGAATATGGCTTCGAAAAACACAAAGGCTACGGGACTCGCGGACACCTTGCGGCGCTTCGCCAGCACGGCCCTTGCCCGTTGCACCGCCGCTCTTTCGAACCCGTCTATCAACTCTCGCTTGCGATTGACGAAGCGTGACGGAAGGCGGGTGGACAAGGACACCATTGGGCGCTGGGGCGAGCATCTCGCCGCAAAATGGCTTCGCCGGAATGGGCGCAAGGTGTTGTATCACAACTACCGCGCACCGCAGGGCGGCGAGGTGGACATCGTGGCGCGACATGGTGACACCCTGACATTTGTCGAGGTGAAGACACGGACTAGCGACGTCCTGGGCCGGCCTGGTGAAGCTGTGACTGCGGCCAAGGAGAAACTAATCCTGCGTGGCGCGATCGCCTGGCTAAAGCTGATGCACCAGAACAATGTGAAGACGCGCTGCGATGTCATTGAGATCGTGCTCCACGAGGGCGAGCGGGCGGACATCCGGATTATCGAAGGCGCATTCCGGCTGGATTGAACTCAACGACGACTGATCAATGTGCGGAAGTATCGTCCGGTGTCGATGCCTTCAATCGGGAGCGGAGCTGACGGTCATCCAGAGACTGGTCCACCACGTTCTGGAGCGTGCGTGATGCCAGTTCGGTCAACACTGGGGCCGGTGATCCGCTTCCGGGCGCGTAGGTTCCACCCTGACGGTTTGACTGGTAAATCCTTGAAAAGACGATCTCTCCGCTGCCGCGTCGCACGATGTTCACGCGGACGCTGGCGGATGCCGTGGGATACAGCATCTGGCTGCATTTGAGGTCGAGCACCTCGCCGGAGAGAATGTAGGTGCCATCAGCGTCTGTGGTGAGCATGCCGCGGGCCTTGAGTCCATGAGCAAAGGCATTGCGCACCACAGACTCGACCGGGACTCGCGTCACTAATGTGTCCAGCGGCAGACCGATCGCGCTGCGCACGGTGCCAAGGGTGAATTCGCCCGTCTGCCGCATGTCGGCGAATTTGCCGATGCTCACCATGCGGGGTCCGGGAATGTTTTGTCCAAGCAGCGGCTGGTAGTCGAGGCTGACGGCTGTGGTATTGAATCCGCAACTGGCGAGAAGGAGGCAGGGGATGAGCGCGAGAAGTAACTTCATGAGACGGTCTTACAATGCGTTGGTTCTCAAATCAAGCACTGGAACAAGCCAGTGAGGATCAAAATTTTCCCGTTGGATGTTGAAATCACTTTCCCTTGTCGAGTTCAGCAAAAGCGGCTCTGACGTTGGCCACAGTGAGAAGGTTGGGCAGGATGACCGGTTTATCACGGCCCGGCACATAAAGAATATTCAATGGCACGGCCTCGGTTTGGAATTCCGTCTTCAACGTTCGTGAGATCACGGGATCGTAGTCTGTCCAGTCCGCTTCCAGAAGCACGATGCCGCGTTTCTTGATTTCTTCGCGAATCTCCGCTGCGTCATAGACCCGGTGGTTGAACTGGCAGGTCGAGCACCAACGGGCCGTGAAGTCGACATAGACCGGCTTCCCATCGTCCACGAGTTGTTTGACCAATTGAGGGCTCCATTCTCCCCATTTTAATCCTTTTTCCCGTGGGTGACTTATCCAGATGCCGAGCGCCAGCACCAGCAGGGCGGCCACTCCGCCACGTATCCGAATGGCGCTTGGTTTGCTAATGACGCACCAACGTCCGTAAATCCAGAACGCCATCGCTATCACTGAGAGTCCTATAAGCAGGTCTCGCTGATTATATTTTGAAATCAGGCCCATCAAGTTCCACGCGAAATAACCGGCGGCAGCGAGCATGAGGAAAGACATGCCTTCCTTGAAGCTCTCCATCCACGCGCCAGGTCTGGGCAGTTTTTTCAAAAGGCCGGGTGCGAGCGAGAGCACCAGATACGGCGAGGCCAGTCCCAGCCCAATGACCGTAAAAAATGAAAGCGCTCCTGCCGCCGGCAGTGAAAGAGCCACGGGGAGCGCATTGGCCAGCAAGGGCGCTGTGCAGGGTGTGGCGACAACGGTGGCAAAAAGTCCCGAGAGAAATGATCCTGTCACACCCGACTTCGCTGTGAGATTTCCTCCGACGCCAACGGCGGATG
>JANNQW010000277.1:0-10071 GCA_031400955.1 Verrucomicrobiota bacterium | reverse complement strand
CCGGCCGCCGCAAAAACGCCGTCGCCCGCGTCTCCATCACTCCTGGCAGCGGCCAGGTCTTGGTTAACAAACGCTCGTTGGAGGATTACTTCCCAACAGCCTCACAGCAAAGCCAGCTACTGGCTCCGCTTCGTCTCACTGGAACCGCCCAGACCTACGACGTTAATGCCAAGGCCACCGGCGGCGGCGTGATGGGCCAGATGAGCGCCGTGCGTCACGGCATCGCCCGCGCCCTGTTGCTCATCGATCCGACTTTCCGCCCAGCGCTAAAAAAGGCCGGTATGCTCACGCGTGACCCCCGTGCCAAGGAACGTCTCAAGCCCGGCCGCCCCGGCGCTCGCAAACGTTTCCAGTTCTCCAAGCGTTAATCCGCCGGAGCGCAGCAGAAACTCCATTTTGGCAAAACGCCGCTTCTTCGTCGAAGCGGCGTTTTTCTTTGGCGGTGCTCAAGGCCGCGACCTCAAAGTTGGCGAGGAACGCAGGTTGGGCGTGCCAGTAGTCGCGCTTCATTGTTGAAAGTATTCTTCTTTGATGATTGCTGATTACGGAACACAATAGGTGGAAGGTAGGTTGCTTAGGTGATTCAATCCAGCCGCTACCAGGCAAAAGGAAGCAAATAGAGCGACAATGAGACCCATCCAGTAATGTTTTCTTCCATCAGCACGGTCGATCACCAAACTTCCAAGTGTTAAACCTCCAGTCAGCCATCCCAGAATCAAAATCGCAGAAACAATCAGGATGCCAAGCACACTCTGCTGAAGTCGAGCCAATAGCGCCAAAGAAACGAACCACTGAAAGGCATAAAGAGCAGCTACGAGAGCAATGCCGAACAATCGCCGCTTGCCAACCAAACGTGGCGCGATGGGTGGTGCTGGGCGTGTGTTCATCGCGGTGTCGTAGCCGAACAGTATGTTTTTGATGACGCCCCAAGGTATTTCAACAGGCTGTTAAGCGGGGTTCTCGGGCAATGAGTCGCCTCGCACAAACTCAGATTGGCGGCGGTGTAACAATCACAAGTAAAATGCTCCCGCAGATGGTGCCAAATGGGAACAGGATGAGCAAACAATAGCTGGCTAGTTGAGCGCATGACCAGAACCACTGCCCTCGCTGCCGAAACAGAACAAGCGCCAAATAGATCAGCATGGCGGGAATGATCGCAATAATCCCCCTGCATGTGAAAGCGATGATTGTCTCTCCGATGACTGCGCCAAGTTGAGCGGGATCGCTGCCGGTTGACATCATGATATGCCTGGAGGCAAAAACTCCATCCACAATGATTTGTATGCCTGCCAAACTGCTGGTGAATGCAAGGCTGATCCCCAGAACGGCGCACATGGCTGAAACAAGAGATTTCATGGTGCGGACGCTTCTTTGCGGGAGGCTCAGTTGTCAGGAGAGCGTCAAGCTGAGACACGGGCGGGGCGCACACGGCGCTTCCGAGCCACGGGAGACTTCGACGCCCCGCCTGTTGTCTCCAGCGATTTGTTCGGGCTTGTCGGTAGCTGGTGCTTGGCTTCGCGCTCGGCTTCTTGCTGGCCTCGTGCCCAAGTCCAAAATTTGGCACGATCATAGCCAAACTCTGCCGCGATTTCTGCGCGAGCCTTACGAACTTCTTGAACGATGCTGTCAATCATGGGGTTAAAGTGCTGAGTGTTTCAGGTGTGCAGACGATGGGGACATGCAGCTTGTGGTAGTGACAATACTCCATAAGATCCTTCTGCAAGGACGCATTCGCAAGGTGGGTGCAGTTCCAGGTGAGCAGGTAGTCAATCCGGTGGAGAATCGCCATCGCCAAATGACCGGCATCGGCAGCGGCGCGGGGTGGCAACTGGAACAAGCGGATCAAATCTGCTTCGAGCTTGTCTGTGCCGGGAAATACGTCCAGTTCAGCAATCCCGTTCAAATACGGCATGCGACGCCGGGCGGCATCGGCATCGCCGCGTGACGCTTCCAGCCTCACAAGAAGCGAGCTATAGAGCAAAAACTTGTGCCTCTCGTTCTTCCACCACTCGTGCGTTAGCTTCTGGTGCGAAGCCATCGGCTCTTGGCGGCTTGGGTGTGCGCCCAAGTAGCTGGGGATCGTCGTCTCAATATAAACTGTCTGCATCGGGTTGAGGATACGCGCAGAGCGTCAGTCGTAAAGGGTGCATGCTGCGGCTCAAAGCTGCATCAGGGTTTGCCCGAACAGTTGGATCACCGACAAAATTGTGTGTTTGAGTGGGGCCGGCTTTGTATGCGACATTATAGGGCGAGTTGCACGCTTTTAGTTGCTCAGTGCGTCTGGCAGATTTGTTTCGCCGTCTGGCACAGACGGCTAAAGATTTTCGACGGGTCAGGGCACCCGCAACCTTGTCCTGTCGAATTCATCAGCGCTTTCTCACGAGCACCGTGGTCGCATTACTTCTGCGCCGTCGTCTACAGTCCGGGCTGAACTCCGCCCACAAGTTCCTTGACCTTGATGCTGATGGATTCCGCCCAGATGTCGTAGCCCTTGGGGGCAAGATGAAGGGAGTCGTGCATGACTTCCTTGCTGATGGTGCCGTCAGGTTCCAGGAATTTGGCGTTGATATCCATGTAATGGACTGCACCGCCCTGGAATTTGGAAATCAGCTCGTTGGTGGCTGTGATTAATTCGCGACCGGGATTCGGCTGCTCGCCACGGGGAAAGATGCTGAGCAGGAGAATCTTGGCTTGCGGCTGCTTGGTCTTGATTAATTCGATAATGGCCTTGATTCCGGCCGCCACGTCAGATGGCTCGATCGATCTTTCAAACAGATTGTTGGTGCCGATCATGATAACGAACAGCTTGGCCTTGTAGCCGTCCAGTTCGCCGTTCTGAAGGCGCCAGAGGACGTTCTGCGTGCGGTCGCCGCCAATGCCCATGTTGACGGCCCTGTAGGCACCCCAGTGCTTGTTCCAGACCTCCTTGTTTCCCCAACGCGCGGTGATGGAGTCGCCGACGACGGCCACATCAATCTTGCCGTCCATCTTCTTGATGTCGGCATCGATCCTCGCGCAATTTCCGCGCCACCATTTTTGAGGATCCTCCTTGCTTCCATTGGCCGTGCCTTGGACGGGGTCAGTCGTTTTCAATTTGTCGGCGGTTCCTGGTGCGGCACCTCCGGCGGGTTTGGTGGTCTTCAGTTCGGCGGCATTTGCAGCCAATCCGGCAAGAGCCGTCAGGATGAGGGTCGTCAGTCGTGCGGGGAGTGAGTTCATGTCAGATGGCTTGGGTTTGTTTTTGATATTTTGGGTTGGACCTTCAGTTTCAGTTCAAGCCGCGCAGTTCGACGGTTGCCGTGGTGCTCTCGATGTTTTTGATGATCGTGCTCAGGGTTTCGACCTGGGATTCGAGGCTCTTGAGCTCGCGATGGCTCCGCAACTCTTTTTCAAGTTGGCGCAGTTGCGGAAGCAATGGTTTGGCTGCGCCCTCGTAGCGCGCTAGGCTTTTGAGGCAATGAGTGATCCGGCTCTGCTTTCCCCATCTGTCGGTCTCCATGACGCTGAGGCAAAGCGGCAGTCCTTCTTTGATGTGGTTTCTGGCGAGCAGATCGAGCCCCGCCAGCCGGACGCCGTCGGCAAACATTTCGCCGCTGGGCGCGGGCGTGATGATGGCTTCGTAGATGGCGGGCAGGAGCGGCTGGATTTCCGGGAAGCTCAGACTCTCATAGATGCCGCCAATCGAGCTGCGGGCGCGGCCATCTTCGTTACGAAGACCGGCGACCACCGCTTTGCGGAGTTGATCGCGATCCACGCCCTCGAGCGACCGCCCGAGCAGACCACCACGTTTCTCGAACAAGGCAAAACTAACAAAGCGCTGTTCCATGGCGCGCGGGTCATCCTTGGCCGGGCTGCGCGTGATCATCTCCAAAAGTTCCGGAACGACTGGCATGGCTGGCTGGCCGATGGCGGCGAGCGCATCCACAGCTTTGACACGCAGCCACAAATCTTCCGCGCGCAGGGTTTTGCGCAATGCGGGCACGGCGGGCGCGGCCTTTGATTTATATTGCTCCAGCGCCAGACAGGCGCCCAGGCGAGTTTCGATGGCCGGTGCATCCAGCATCTTGATGAGCGTGGGAACGAAGTCCTGCTTGCGCCGGGCGAGCGCCGTGGCGGCCCGCTCCCTCACGATGGGAGACCAACTGGAAAGGCGGTTGATCAGTTCATCGTCACTCAGTTTGTCATAAAAGCTGTTGCGGTCGTGGTTCGACCAACCGCCGCCGTCGAGGACGATTTGCCTGGCCTCACTGGCGCTGAAGGGCGGGAACTTGCTCCCGCGCTTGCCGGTCAGCCAGATGCTTTTCAGCGGCATGGCATAGGCTAGCAGGCAGGCGCCAGTGGTATCCCAGTTGCCGGTGCTGTCGTTCTTCGGCTCGGGCGGTCCTTGATGGGTGAATGTTCCGTCCCATTGGCGCGCGAGATCGAAATACCATGCGCCAAATTCACTCATCCACGCTCCCGTGGCCTGCGGCCCGCCTTGGGCCACGCCGGGCATGGCCCAGGTGATGTTCCAGAAATTTCCCGTGTGCCCGCACTCGCGCTCGGCTCCGTGGGAGGCGAGGCTCATGCGGGAGAAATAGGCCGTGCCTTTGGCATCATCCAGCAGGTTGAACAACACGGCGGCCATTCCGTTTTTCCCGTTGTCATCGTGCGTCTGCATCCAGGGCGCGTGGTCGCCGTAGGGAACGCAGCCTTTGCCGATGTAAAAGCGGAGCAGCTTGGCGCTGCGCTCGATGGCGAGGTCAATGGCAGAATCTTTGACTCCGGCTTCGCGAGCCAGCAGCAGGGAAATGGTCAGCGGAAGGCCGGGCGCGTTCATCATGCCGTAGCCAAACAGCCGGCCTTCAGGCGTGGCGAACTTGTGTCCCCACGATCCCACCAGACTCTGGCCCTTGGCGGCTTCCAATGCCAGACGCCGCAACCCGGGCAGCACCGAATCGTCGCCGGTTGCCATCTTGTATTCGGCCAGCAACGAGATGACGTAGCCGTAATACCAGGTCTGCATGGCTTCAGAAGAGAAGTTCGCCGCCCACTCGGTTTCCTTTTTGATGATCGGCAGATATTCGGGTTTCCCGCTGGCGAGCAAGGCCAGGGCGTTGAGGGCGCGCGGGATGGTGCCCGCCTTGTAGGCTGGCGATGAGATGCGTTTGGCCAGCGCAGCGCAACTCTGTTCGAGAATGCGTTTCGACTTTGCACAATCGAAGGGCGCGGTGGCGCTGTAGCTGCCCAGCACCGGAAGTTGCAGCGTGATCTGCTCCGTTTTTCCGCTCCGCCACAATGCGAGCGGCAATTTTCCGCCCCCCGCTTCGGTTTCCGCCAGGGTCAGGGCCTTGCCGAACTCGGTGCGCGGGTCGTAAGTGAATGGATTCCCCGCAATGCCCAGAATCACGTCACCCACTTTCAAAAGGCCATCGGCAGGCGAGCCTTTGGCCACCTTGGTAATGGCGATCTGGCGCGCGCTGGCTGTGGAAAGTTTTTCGGAATAAATCCAGCCGCGTGCTCCAGTCGCGCCCAGCGTCCAGTCTTTCGTGGCCTCGGACGGGATGGACTCTCCCTTGGTGAAATCAGGATTGGTCAAAGGCACCTTGGGCTTGGCGGCGAACGCCGACAACGCGAGCAGGATGACTGCGGTGAGGGATTGGAGGACAGCGCTTGGAGTATGACGGTGCATGTTCATGATTGCTTGATAGGACGGAACGGGGAATTTGGAAGAATTATTGCAAGGGAATCCCTGACTCCATCTGCCTCGCTGCCGGCTTTCAATTATTCAACGCCCGCAGATCATCGCGAAGCTTCTCAACTTCATCAAGCAAATGGGCGAGCAGCTTCAGTCCGTTCAGGTTCAGATCGCACGACTCCCGCAGGTGCTCGATGAGACGGAGGATGCGGACGGCCTCATCATCGAAGTGCGGACCGCTGCGGGAGAAAATGCCCTGCTCCTGATAGTGAAGGATGGTTTGCGGGGAGACGCCGGTAATCTCGGCAAGAACCTCCAACGTATAGCCGGCTTGTGGCATGGGATCGTTCATGTCAGGCGCGTGGGTTGAAAGTGGAAGCGTCACGCAGTTTTTCCCATGATGCGCGTTCGGACTCGCTGACATGAGCGGGCAGCACGACGTTGAGTGTCACGAAAAAATCTCCACGCTCGCCGGTGCTGTTCTTGGGCAGGCCGCGGCCGCGCACGCGGAGCTTCTGGCCGTTTTCCGCCCCGCCCGGAATGCGCAGCTTGATGGAGCCATCCAATGTTGGAACTACCACCTCGGCGCCGAGCACGGCTTCCCATGCAGCGAGATCGAGTTCGTGATGCACATCAGCCTCGCGGGTGCTGAAGTCCGGATGCGCGGCGTGGCGCACGCGCAAATAGAGATCACCTGCCGCTCCGCCGTTGACGCCTGCTTCGCCCTGACCTGGCACGCGAATGCGGCGCCCATCGGTGGCTCCGGGCGGGATGCGCACTTGAAAGGAATGCTTCTGAACTTCTCCGGACTGACGGTTGATGGATTGCAATGAGACCGGACGCACCGTGCCCCGCATGGCCTCCTCCAGCGTGACAAGAATGTCGCCCTCGATGTCGTGCCCGCGTCGCGGGCGACCCTTGTTCTCGCCGCCTGATGGTGTTGCGTCCTCAAACCCCTGGGGGAATCCGTAGCGACTGCCACCGCTGAAATATTGCTCGAAGAAGTCGCTGAATCCGGTGCCACCGAAGTGAAACGCCGGGCCGCCGGCGCCGGCGCCAGCGGCTCGCTTTTGCCATCCCGGTGGCGGCTGGAAATCTCCCGCATCCGGCCAGCGCGAGCCGAGCCGGTCGTATTTCTTGCGCATCTCAGGGTAGCCCAGCACTTCGTTGGCGTCGTTGATCTCCTTGAATTTTTCCTCTGCCGCTTTTTTGTTCGTGGCGGTGTCGGGATGGTATTGACGGGCCAGCTTGCGGAAAGCCTTCTTGATCTCCTCCGCGCTGGCATCACGCGAAACACCGAGCGTGGCGTAGTAATCTTTGAATTGGGCGGACATGGTGGGAATGCGAACTGTCTTCTATGGCTCCCAGCATGAGGCAATCCAGTTTTCTGTCACGGAGATTTAGCAGTCATTCCTGATCTTGCTTTGAATTGGAGAAAAGATAGAGCTTTCTCACGTCGGCTGCTGTGATGACAAATGAAGAAGGCGGACTTTCGTCCGCCTTCGACTTGTTCGAGCTTAGTTCGCTGGCGAACCTTTCGGAAGCGCGTGGTCACGCTGCACCATCATGGCCATCATGGCGTCCAGCAGACCGTTGCCACCTTGGGCGCTGCTGACGGCGACATCGGGGACGACGCGGACATTGCGTTCGCCGATGATCTGCATGAGCTGGAGCAGTGCGTAATTCTGTGCGCCGAGGGATTCCACGCCGGCGCGATAGGCTTCAGCCTTGGCGTTGCCGGTGGCGCGAATGGCGTCGGATTCGCCAGTGGCGCGAAGCGTGATGCTCTCGGCTTCGCCCTGGCTCTGACGCACGGCTGAGCGGGCGTGAAGCTCGGCAATCTGCACACCTTGCTCGGCACCCACGACTTCGTGCTGGATGTCAGCGAGGCTGGTCTGACGCACAAGTTGCTGGCGTTGTTTCTCCGCAGCTTCCTGCATCTCGTAGGTCTTCTGCTGCTCCTGAGCGATCTTGCGATCAGTCTGGGTTTTCATCAATGACTCCGGCGGTGTGATGTCGCCGATGAGCGTATCGATGGCTTCCACATCGTATTCACGAAGTGCGGCTTCGATGTGCTGCGCGGCCTCGGCTTGACGCTGGCTGCGGGCGCTGAGAAAGTCGAGCACCGTGTAGTCCTGCGCACTGTTGCGGAAGTAGTTTCCGACAAGCGGCTGGAGCACGTGATCGACGAGGTTTTGCAACGAACCGGCCCGGCTGATGACACGGGGCGCTTCATTGGAACCGATGTGAATGATCTGCGAAACGTCGAGGTTGAAGGCAAAACCGTCCCGTGAGCGCACGGTGATGCTATTGAGCTTCGCATCGAAGGCGTGAGCCTCAGTTCGAGTGGCCCAGTTGAGCACGATGTTTGTGGTGGGAACGAGTTCGACACGGGCGACGCGGGTGTTGATCGGATGTTTGCCGGGGAGGAGCGGCGTGACCCAGACACCCTTGTGGCCGACGAGCACCAAGTCGCCGTGCTTGAAGTCGATGCCGCTCACGTCCTCGTGCGCTTTGCCGACATAGCTGATGACCACGCCGACGTGACCAATGGGGATTTCTACCATGGGCACTTGCTCGACCTGGGCGAACCAGGGGTTGAGGTTCCACTGGCCGCTGAGCATGACTTGTTCCTGCAAACCGCGGCGTCCGCCGTTGTCGAGAAACGCTTGGGCATTCTGGAAGTTATCATGCGCTGGCACCATCGTGCCGGCAATCTCGCCATCGGTGATAGGCGCGCCATCGAGTGCTGTGACGATGCCGACGCGGTCGGGTTCGACACGCTGGATGTTCAGAAGCGCTGGGTTGAGCCCCTGTTTCTCTGCATTCCATGAAGTGATCACGGTGAACAACGCGGTGTTGATACGATATTGTCCTGCGGTGAGGACGGCGAGTTGACGGCCTTTTTCACCGCCGCTGGTGAGAAAAGCACGGGCGTCCTGGAAGTGATTGCACTCCACGGTGCGAGCGAGGATGCGGCCCGGGGGGATGGCTTCGCCAGCGATCGCGATGACAAGCGCGAGCTCGCCCTGCGGCACGTAGAGCATGGGTGTTTTCAGAATGGAATACTGCCAGCGCCAGTAGAAGAAGTGCAGTCCGGGCGAGAGCGTTTCCGCCTGGTAGCCGGCTTCGCCGCGCAGGGCGATGATCTGTCCTGGCTTGAGGTTTCTCAGGCCGAAGCGCTTGATGACAATACCGACATCGCGCTCACGGATGAAGACGCCGCCAGCCAGGAAGTAGAGACCCAGGATCATCAGCGGGTATTTGATGAACGGGAAGGTGATGATCATCCAGAGGATGTTGAGTGTTTCGTTGGTATTCATGATTTTGGGGAAGTTATGGGTTCAGGGTTATGAGGTGCTTGTGGGCAGGGTAGCGCGGACATTCCTGTCCGCTGACGCTTCGTTTGGCGGCTGCGACGCGAAGTGTTTTTGAATGCGGGCAGGGGTGCCCGCGTTCCCTTTTCCTTTCTACGGCGCCGTTAGTTCGACGTGCGCGCAGTCCGGGCAGCGATGGGCTGTGACGCGGCGCACGCGGCAGATGTTGAAAAAGTTGAAGGCCCATTCATTGTGGCGCTTCGAATGTTCGGGCTTCCGCTTCTGGTAGAAGCAGGATTTATCGATCAGGCCGTCCTCCATCGGAGTCTGGCAGTTGGGGCATTTCATGGTCTCGTTGGCTTGTGCCACTCGTGATGGTTTCCCGCCACGAGCAGCTTGTTGCTGTTGGGGAGACCATGAAGCCCGCACTTGCGGACCTCAGAGAGATCGTCCCTCCCAATTTGCCTACGAGGTTAGCTGACGGGCTGGGCCTTGGAAGTGGCCCCTGCGAGCGGTTACCCGCTCCGTTCGCCCCTTCCTGAGTTCTTGCGTTCTCAGGAGTTCGGTTCCCCCGCGCCACTCACCAGGAAGGGTGAATGACCTCGGCTGACGGGAGAAGCATCCGATGAGTCCCTATTTTGTCAAATCGGCGACACGCAAGTCATTGATGTTGAATAGCATTTTCTTTTTTAGATGGGTAAACAGAGATGAAATGGCACTTGGTTCTTGCGCTTCGCACGGGCAGCGAGTTTAGATCGGCATGGCTGATCCTGATCACAATGCACCGCTCGGAGTTTTCGACTCGGGCGTGGGTGGCTTGACTGTAGTTCGCGCGCTGATGGACGTGCTGCCGAACGAATCCATCGTCTATCTGGGTGACACGGCACGGTTACCTTATGGATCAAAATCACCGGAGACCATTCGCAAGTTTGCCGTGGAGGACACGCAGTTTCTTTTGTCGAAGGGGGTGAAAGCCATTGTGATCGCGTGCAACACGGCCACTGCTCACGCGCTGCCGCTTTTGCAGAGCAAGTTTCAACTGCCGGTCATCGGTGTGCTGGAGCCTGGTGTGGAGGC
>JANNQW010000276.1:0-7623 GCA_031400955.1 Verrucomicrobiota bacterium | reverse complement strand
GTCTGCTGGAGACCGCGGCCGGTATTTACCACCCAAGCCGCGCCGCGCTGGCGGAATTCACGCAGCAGATCGCCCAGTGCCGGATGAAACTGCGGATCGCCCTCGTGGTTCACGAGGGTGCCGTCAAAATCAAAGCAGAGCAGGAGCGATGGAGGAGCTTTGGCCATGAAGTTTATTCATTGAAAAATTTTGGCAGCCGGATGATTTCCACCAAGCGCCAGGCCAGTGCTGCGAAAAGAATCCACTGGACCAGCAAGTAGCTGCGGCTGATCCAGGGGCTGCCCTTGCGCCGCCGGATGCGACGGATAATCGCTTCCTCGCCCATGATCAAGCTGAACGCCAATGGGAGATAAAGTGCGAGCATGAAGCGGTCGCCGCTACCTCCTGCGATCGGTGCATTAAAGCCAAAGATCAGCGAGTAAACCGTGAAGGTTGCAAATACGAACAGCACGATGGAGACTGTGCCGTGTTGGACAACGAAGTGGCCCGCATGCTGTGCCTTGGGCACAGCCGCGACAGCACCAAGCAGCGCGAGCAGGATCAACCCCAGCCAGCCAAGATACAGCCCGCGCCACTCAAGGATGCCGCGCCAGCCCGACCATTGATCGAGACTCTTGACGAGTTTTGTCTGCTGCGGCCAGAAAAACTCCGGCACTCGACCAATGATTTCCGTCTCCCCCATTTTCGAGCCGAAGGTGCCGTCCCACAGTCGCGAAATAATGTCCTCGCGCGTGTGAGTGCGCAGGTAGTTGGAAAATGACGGTCGCTCCGATGGAGTCATTGCATCCAGCGATTCACGCGTCTGATGCCGGCTCATCCACTCATGAGCCTGCTTAGGGGAGTCCAGCCACAGCCAGCATCGCGGGTAGCTGAAAAATGGATCGCCAAATTTCTCGTGCGCGTCCTTCAATCGCGGACCGATGGTCATAAAACAGGCCGCCACCAGCACGACCAGTCCCACCAGATGATTCCGCCAGTGCCAGAGATTGGTGCTGCCGAGCACCAAGCCACGACGTCGAGCTGAGACTATTTCCCAAACGCAGCGCAGTGAACTGACGCCCACGAAAACCGCGAGCAACGGCATGATAGAGCCATCGGCCATATAGGCCGCTCCGCCCAGCACACCTATCATTCCATAGATCCAGAGGGAATTGCGCTGGAGCGCCGAGAAACAGGCCACCCATGTCAGAAAAAAGAGCATGTAATAGAGCGGCTCCGGCTGAAAATACGCGGCGCGTGGCAGCAGTGCCCCCATCCCGCCCAGCAGCACGAGGTTGCACGCCGCAGGCAGTGAAAATAGGCGACAGGCGGCGATGCCGAGCATCACTAGAAATGTCAGCGTCATGAACACATGGAACCATCGCCCGCGATTGAATAATGTTCTGGTCTGATCCGATACGCCGACTGCTGTCATGTCGTCCCCGTTAATCTCATGGCTGGCATCGGTGAACCACGCGGCTACCCACGGCCAGAGCGGATTCACCACGCCATCGGTGCGATGCGGGAAGATATTCGTCAGCGGAGCCATAAAGCCGCTGTTGTAATCCGGGTTCAGATCAGATCGGGCCTCGGTGGCCAGTTGCATATTGTGAAGCTGGTCCTCGCCGTGAATCTGTTTGCTCGTATGATTGGTCTGTGTAACGAGAAGAGCGCCGATGTGGATGTAGGCGAATCCAAAAAGGATGAGCAATTCCAGGATCACCAGCCAGCGGAACCACGGGTGTTTCCACAATCCGATTCTTGCCCCGTTCAGCGCCGCTGGTTGCTCCACCATCACTCGTATCTCATGTCAGCGCATCGGTCGCACTTTGATTTCCACCCGCCGGTTGATCGCCTGCTCCTCGATGGTGCCGTTCGGCGCTGCGAGGAGCCGAGTCTTGCCGAGACCTAGCGCCTCCACGCGGCCGGTGTCGAGTCGCAGTGATGAGATGAGCCAGTTTACGACCGCAGCCGCGCGCCGCTGGCTGAGGTTGAAATTGTATTCGTCGGTGCCGAAGGAATCGGTGTGTCCCTCGATGATGAAGCGGTTGTTGGGATTGCGCATGATGAGCAGCCCGAGCTTCATCATGCTGAGCCGCGCATTCTCCGCCAGGACATCACTGCCATATTCAAAAAGCAAATCCGTGGGCATCAGGATCGGCGCGGTGCTGCTGGACAGCTTGCCACCGCGCGTCATGAGGTCATCCAGGTTGCTAAAGCCCTGGACTCGTTTTGCCGCAGCGTTGCCAGCGTCAGACTGGTGGTTCAAGTGATCGAGAAGCTTGCTGTCGAGATTGTCGATTTTTTTATCCAGCGGGTTTCCGGGCAGCAGGAGCTGCTTGCTGCTCACCGGCTTGCTCAATATGGAGCTCTTGAGCGCACTGGCCGCGGCAGCCAGGTCCGGCCCCGGCAGATTGTCCGCGACCGAGGCCAGCGACGGTCCCTGCGCGGCCTGTTGCGCCTGAGGCATGTTCTCGGGCGAAATAAAATTGGTGATCTTGCTGACCTGCGGCGTGAGGTCGATGGGCTTGTCCAACGGCAGCATGTCCACAATGTCCTGGATATCCGCCTTCACCTTCGGTTCCGGCGGTCTGTCCGAAGGTGCCAGAATGTCCGGAATGTGCTGGATCGCCTTTTGGTCCTTGAGCAGTTCCGGGCTGATCGCCAGCCGCTCCGGCCGGAGTTTTTCCTGCGGGCCCTGGGGCATCATCTGCCGGCCCAGTTCGAGGTTATTAAATAGAAAATAGAGCCACCAGTGAAAGGCCAGCGCCAGCACAATGGCGAAACAAAACCACCAGCGCAGACTCCACGACCAGCGCTCGATCTGGAAAGACGAGCGTCGCACATTACCCCATTCGAAATCCTGATAGGAAGGCACGGCCATGGATTATGAAACTAGCACAAGGCAGGAGCTCTGGCACATGGAAAAGCGCAGGCAATTTGCGCTTTGCACCGCTCGTCATCTCGCTACCGTGAACCGATGCTTCAGATTGTTTTCAACGAAATCAGCGCCGCGGAACTCTCGCGATTGCCCACACCCTTGCAGTTTACACTCTTGGAGGCATTGAACATCCAGCCCGAAGATGTCAAACAGGAAGACCGGCTGACGGCGCGTTTTGGCGTCATCACCCACGGCAAGAACAAGCTCTATCGATGCCGCGCCGGCGACCACCGCATCTATTTTTCGGTTGAAGGCAAGCAGGTGAAAATTCACCGGGTTCTGCACAAGAACACCCTCCAGGATTTTCTTTACCGCAGCAATCTCGGCAGCGCTGGCGAGGACGAGGCCCTCGGCGAGGCCAAGGGCTTCTGGAAACTCATCGAAGACGGCGAGCGAACGCACAAGATGGTGTGAAGCAAAGCAGTTTAGAGCTCTAGCTCGAACTTGCTGCACCACGTCACGAGCTAAAACTTATGCTTGTTGTTTCAGTTGTCATAAGTGTTAAACTGCAAGCACGATGAAGACACCAACCCGTGAAGAGCTCCTCCAGCGCATCTGGATTGATCCGGCGCGCTGTGGCGGGAAGCCATGCATTCGTGGAACCCGCATCTGGGTGTCGCTCATCCTCTCATTCCTCGCGGATGGCGAAAGCACAGCCGACATCCTAAAAAATTACCCTGAACTCAAGGATGAAGACGTGCGCGCCTGCATGGCCTATGGAGCCGAGATGGCGCACCAGCATTACGTTGAGATTCCACTCGAAGCACACGCGTGAAGATCAAGCTGGATCAAAATCTGGGAACGCGGGGCAGCGACTTGTTCAATGCAGCCGGGCATGACGTTTGCACGGCGCTCGCACAAGGTCTGGACACTGCACCTGATGAGGATATCTGGCAGCGGACCACGGCTGATGGCCGTGTGCTGGTGACGCTCGATTTGGATTTCGCGAACACGCTCCGATTTCCTCCATCAAATCATCCGGGCATTGCCGTGCTTCGGGTGCCGGAACATCGCGGTTCAAGCCTGCTTCTACAAATCATGAGGACGCTCGTGCTGGCTTTGGCAAGTCGCGACATCAGAAATAAGCTGTGGTTGGTCGAACCGGGCCGGATTCGCGTTTACGAGGAGGAAGATTACCGATGACACTCAACTCACTCCTCGCCACCGAATCCGCCCGCCTTGCCGAGTTCCCCGTCGCGCGCGATTCCATCTTCATGGCGCACGCTGGCGTGTGCATCCTTCCGCGCCGGGTTGTAAAAGCGATGCAGGACTATTTGGAAATGTGCTGCCTCGCCCATCAGGAAAGCGGTGAGGTCTGGCGCACGCTCAATGAAACGCGCATCGTTGCGGCCAAGCTGATTGGCGCTAAAGCATCTGAAATCTCACTGCTGGGGCCCACCTCTCTCGGTTTGAGCCTGGTGGCCAACGGTCTGCCGTGGCAGGCTGGTGACGAGATCGTCTGTTATCACGACGACTACCCGGCGAATGTTTATCCCTGGATGGATCTGCAGCGTCGCGGCGTGGTCTTGAAGTTCGTGCAAACCGATGCGCCGGGCGCAGTTACACTGGAAGCGGTGGAGCGGGCGCTGACGCCGAAGACCAGGATGGTCGCGCTGGCCTCGTGCCACTTCTTCACGGGTTATCGGATTGATGTGGATGCCATCGGCAAGATGCTCCGCGAGCGCGGCATCTGGTTCTGCCTCGATGCCATCCAGACCATCGGCGCATTCGACACGCGCGTGGATTACGTGGACTTTCTCAGCGCTGACGCTCACAAATGGATGCTCGGCCCGATGGCGGCCGGCATTTTCTATGTGCGCGAGGAAATGCAGGAAATGCTGCGTCCGTCGCTCATAGGAGCGTGGAATGTGAAATCGCCAAACTTCATTGCCCAAAACGAAATCGAATTTGAGCGCGGCGGCCGCCGCTACGAGCCGGGAGTGTTGAACGCGGCGGGCATCATCGGCATGAAAGCGGGATTGGAGATGCTGCTGGAAATCGGCATGAATAACATCAGTGCGCGATTGCTGGAGTTGAAGGCGCATCTGGTGCCAAAACTGGAGGCGCTGGGCTTCAGTATTCTGCCGCCGGCCAGTGGTGCCGCCGCATCCGGCATCACCACGGCGACGCGTGATGGCGGGCTGCCGCTGGAGCAGGTATTCGAATATCTGACGAAGAACCACGCCGTCGTTTCATTGCGCCACAACCGCGCCGGGCGGGCCCATCTGCGTTTCAGTCCGCACTTCTATAACACGAAATTGGAAATCGACCGCGTGGTCGATCTTATTAGTCGAGCAGGGTAGAAGATCACTCAGAATAAATGAAAGACGCGGGCAGTCATTGGCGTTTTATGAAACGTCCCATTCCAGGCCGCCGCGCCTGAGCTAAGGGTCCGCCAGAAAACAGACACATTGCAAACAATTAAATCATCCGTGCCTAAGACTGCTTGTCTCAGGGTTCCGATTTACCTTAATAAAATATTATGAAGATGAACTGCTTGTTCAATTGGCTCATCGCTGCCTGCGTGGTGCTGCCTGTCGATGGAGTCTTCGGTCGCGATCACGTTAACTTGCCGCCAGCACCAGAAGTTTTTGCCAAACTCCAGCAGGCCGTCGCCACTGCCGGCAAGAAAGCCGAACCCAGCCTGGCGCTGGTCAAAATCGAAAGTGACAATACGGCCCCGCCGATAGTCTTCAAGGGAATGACCATGAAGCCTGCCTCCCCTCCCACTTTGTATGGCATTGTCCTGACTGCAAAAGGCCACGTCCTCATCCAAGGGCAGATCAAGCCGGACCAAGATCGGCGGATTACCGTTCTGATCGGCGAAAAAGAATACGTCGCCCGCTCGGTTAAAGTTGACGAGACGCTGGGAATGACCGTTCTCAAACTGGACTCGGCTGATACCTTTGTTCCGCTTGATATTTCCGCGGGGGCAGATCTGGCTGTCGGTGAATGGGCCGTCGTGCTCAAGTCCACCGATGAGGAATTCAATTTTCAGAAAATGTCAGCCGTGGCCGCCTGCCAGGGGGAGAAGCCGGGCTTATACCGCCAGTTCATCCTCACTCAGGCAAGCAATGACTCCGGGGCGCTGGTGGTGAACCTTTCCGGTCAGTGTGTCGGATTGCTGGAGAAGGGCGCGGTGCTGGCTATCAACGATGTGCGGGAAGATATCCAACGCCTGATCGCTGACGCCAAGGGCGTCAGTTCGACAGAGGATGAGAAGAAAAAGAAAGGCTGGTTCGGGGCGGCCTTGATGCCGATTAATAAGGATCTCGCCAAGGCCCGCAACCTTTCGCCTAGTTCCCTCTTTGTTGTTCACCCCGCCAAAGACAGTCCCGCTGCCGCCGCCGGCCTGCGTGACGGTGATTTAATCATTGCACTCAACGGCAAGCCGCACCGTCTCACCGGTGGCCGGGCGTTGGAGTATTTCGGAAAATCCCTGCATCCACGCACCGGGGAAAAGTTCACGGTGACCGCCTTGAGAGATGGCAAGCAGGCCGACTACAGCAGCGTTTTCACCAGTATGCCCGAACCCAAGACGCTGCTGGCCGAGGACCTTGGCATCGCTGTCTCCAGCATCACTGACAGCGGTTTTTTCGCACTGAATCTCGCCACTGACAAGGGCGTGCTCGTGAATGATGTAATCAAGGGCAGTGCCGCTGCCAACAGCGGCTCGATGCGTCAGACATTAATTTCAAAATACGACGTCATTGTCGAACTGGCCGGACAGCCGGTTCCCGATCTCGCGGCCTTCAGCAAGGTGCTGGAAAGCATTCGTCGCGATCACCCTCCCGTGGTGCTCGTCAAATATTACCGCGGCCCGCAAACCGGATATGCCGCCCTCAATCTCGCTCTTGGTGAAAAGAGCAGCAAAATCAAATCATGAAATCACGCTTCCTTCCTCTCGTTCTGGCAACGCTCCTCCCGGGGATTGGCCTATCCCAGCAACCCGCCGTCGAGTCGCAGGACATTCCTGATGATATCGTCAAGAAGGTGGACCCATCGGTCGTGGCCATTCAACACGAAAAGGCCGGCGGCAGCGGATTCGTTGTCTCGCCAGACGGCTACATTCTTACCAACGGCCACGTGGTCCGCGGTGACGATGAAGAAGATCCGACCCAACCCGCAAAATCCATCACGGTTATTCTCAATGACGAACAAAAATTCTCCGCCAAGGTGATTGGATTTTCCCTGAATCCAGACGTTGCCCTCATTAAAATTGAGCCGACTCAGCCGCTGTTGCCTGTTGAGGTCAGTGACTCGCGACACGTCCAGGTCGGGCAGCGCTGTTTTGCCGTGGGCATGCCTCTCGGCTTAAAGCGCACGTTCACTCGCGGGATTCTCAGTAATGTTGAACGCACCGACTTGGGAACTGAAACCAAGGTGTTCCAAACGGATGCCGCCATCAATCCCGGCAACAGCGGGGGGCCGCTTTTCGATAGCAGCGGTCGCGTCCTTGGCCTTAACACCTACGGCCAATCCGGGGCCAACAACCTCGGCTTCACCATTCCCATCCACGTCGCCCTCGTGCTCAAGGAGCACTTCCTGGCCCAAGGCCGCTTTGTGCGCGCCGATCTGCCGTCCTACCTCACCAGTGAACTCTATTCCGAACTCGCCCGGGCACTCGATGTGGAAAAAGGGATTCTAGTCACGTCCGTCGTGGCAAACTCCGCCGCTTATAAAGCGGGCTTGCGTGAAGGTGA
>JANNQW010000275.1:0-11562 GCA_031400955.1 Verrucomicrobiota bacterium | reverse complement strand
ATAATCCTGTTTTCGCCTACATTCGCTTTTTCCGGCTATTCAATTTCCCATCTCGAGCTTCCTGCGAACGATCATTAACTTTTTCGACTTACCGGTCGTGGGATCGATGAATTCAAGCAGCACGGGGATTCCTTCCGGCCCCCGGATCAGGGCGATGCATTCTTCCAGCGTCCTTCCTGCGGTCTTGACGCCGTTGACTTTTTCGATGGCGGCCCCCAGAGGCAAGCCTGCAATCTCTGCCGGCGAGTTGGGTAGCACTTGGATCACCACGGGTGTTTTCTCGTCTTCGGTGGTCTTCAGCATCACGCCGATTCCTATTACTGAATCGGCCGCGATGGTCGTGGCGGACAGCAGCGCCATCATGAAGCATGGAATCAGGTGGAAGAATTTCCTGAATTTAATCCTGATTGTCATGTCGTGATGGCAGGGCAGGGTGGCCAGATAGGTTTTGCTGGCGGAAGGGGTGGGAGTCGAACCCACGGTAGCTTTTGACTACGCTCGATTTCGAATCGAGTGCCTTAAACCACTCAGCCACCCTTCCGGATTTACTGAGCCTGTTACAGCCTCAGTCATGATTTTGCAAGCTTGAGAATGTCGCCACGACGCGGCGGTCTGGTGAGTTTTTTGACTGTTGGAACGGGCAATACGAGCGCATTCATGGGGATCGACCGGGGACTTGCGGGTCGTTCTTTTGAAATGTAAAAGCCTTGAGCAGTAAGCGGGTTCACGAACGGTCTAAGAGGGTGTCCGGACAGCTTGCGCAAATGATTCGCAAGGGCGGATTTTTCACGCAAAAAAAATTAAATTTACGCCATGAGCTAGTGCCATGCGAATTGAAGCGGTGTATTAGAGTTTTTTCTTGGAATACCACAAGATGTTGTGCATAGTCACAACCGCGCAACCTAGATATGGTGGTTATAAACAATACTCGCCGTTCTTGAGTTGCTCGCGAAATCAAGGATAAACGCTACGAATCTGTCACAATTCAAGTTGCATCAACCACTCCCCAATCGCTCCCAAAAAAATGGAAAAAGTCTATGAAATTGGCCATCGGCGCTTTGTCCTTGATGAGGACAAAGCCGAGGCAGCTTACGAAGCCAAGCGCGTCATCAACGGACGCAAGAGCATGACATTTAATCTGCTCCCGCTGAAGTATGCGTGGGCCTACGATCTATATCGGGATATGAAGGCCAATCACTGGGAGCCCGAAGACATCCAGATGCAGAAGGACATCGAGTTGTGGCGCTCGGCTGGTGTTTTGTCGGATACGGAACGCTGGATCATCATGATGGGCATCGGCTATTTCTCCGCCGCCGAAGGCATCGTGGGTGACAACGTCCAGCACGTGGTGCGCGAGCTTGTTACTGCCCCGGAACTAAAGCTCGTTCTCGGCCGTCACGCTCATGAAGAAAACATTCATGCGGATTCGCTGCTTTACATGATTTCGTCACTCGGCATCAATCCGCACGAGTGCGAAGCGATGTTTGAAGATATCCCCACCATCGTAAAGAAGAACGAGTTCGTCACCCGCACCTCGAATGCGCTGCGCCGCGACCTTGATCTTACCTTGCCGGAGAACAAAAAACTTCTGGCACGGAACATCTTCGTCTTTGGGCAGTGCATGGAGGGCACGCAGTTTTATGGATTGTTTGGAATGATCCTTAGCCTCTATCGACAGAATAAATTTCCCGGCATCGGCACCATGTTCCGTTACACACTGCGGGATGAGAGCAATCACATCAAGGTCTTCCGCAACCTGTTCATGGACTTGGTGGACGAGAATCCGGAGATATGGACGCCGGAGTTTCGCGAGGAGCTGGTGGATCTCATGAAGGAAGCGGTCGCGCTCGAGAAGGAGTTCATCCGCGACTGCCTTCCCATCGCTGCGGTCGGACTCACGGCGGATGAGTTCGAGCGCTACATCGATTACATCGCCGATCAGCGGCTCATCAGCGTCGGGCTGCCTCCGTTCAATCCGCAAATAAAATGCCCACTGCCTTGGCTGGCTGAGATGATGGACATGAAGAAGGAGCAGAACTTCTTCGAAGGCACGGTCACCGATTACAAAAAGCGCTCCTCGCTTGTGGAAACGCACGATGACGATCTCTAGGATTGCACTTCACTGCCGACTCCCTACACTCCGCGCCCTGCTCTGCTAAATTTTTCAACCGCCATTTAAACTCCCCTGGGAAACTCCCACTCCAGCAACCACCAGTCCCATCCAACCATCATGATCGCATCCCACGTTTATAAGGAAGACCAGGAGCTGAAACGTCTTCTCGGAATCTCAAAAGATGAAAAGCCACGCTTCGACTGGCGCGGCGTAGCCTGTGGCGGTGATGCCAACGGTGCCACTTCATTCAAGGTCCGGGTGCTCGACGAACATCGCGATTTCGATCTCGGTGAAATCGCCGAGACCATCGGCAACGCGCTCGCCGACTTGCTGCTGGCCCGCAATAAGGACGAGACGGACATCTTCACCGAGGAGAATCAGGTGCGCGTGCGCTTCTTCAGCCTTCAGGTGGCGCAGGAGTTGCACGAGCGGGCGCTTTTGGTCGCGCAACAACTGGGTGGCGGCGCTGAAGCTCTCACCGCGCAGGATATATATCATGCCATCGAATATGTGCTGGTCCGTCAGAACGAGCACGCCGTCGCCCGCAGCGTCATCGCCCGCCGGCAGCGCTTTGAAAACCTTTCCGCCACCAGTTCTTCCACCCCCATGAGCCTGCTGGTGCCCACCAAGGTCATACGGCGCAACGGAAGCATGGCGTCATGGAATCCCAATAAGATCGAGTCCGCTGTGTGCAAGGCCTTTGTCTCCCTGGAGCAGGATGCCGCGCCAGCCCGCCTCATTTCCGAAGCCGTCACCCAGCGCATGATCGCGGAGAGCGCCCAGCATATTCACATCGAGCAGGTGCAGGATCTGGTGGAAGAAGAACTCATGCGTCAGGGTCACTACCGCGTGGCCAAGGCTTACATCCAGTTCCGCGCCATGCGCGTGGACGGTCGCGACCGCGAGGCGCGCGAGGCGGCATCGCGCGTCAGCGAATTGGCGGATGAAAGCGGCCAGCAGGAAATGGTCGTCGTCCGCATCGATGACAAAACGACCATTCTCTGGGACGGCGTCGATCTAAAAAAGCGCGTCGATTATGCGATCCTGGGCCTCGACCTTTGCCTGACGCGCGCCGAGATCGAGCACGAACTGCGACGCTCGCTCACCGGCGAGATCACCTACGAACACCTCAAGCAGACGGTCATCCTCAATGCCAAATCGCTCATGGAGCAGGATGCGGATTTTACAAAATTCGCCGCGCGAATTCTGCTCACCTACATTTACGAAGAAGTCCTCGGCTGGGACATCCTGCGTGATGGCATCGGCGCCCTCGCTGAATTCCATCGCCGCGTCTTCAAGCGCAACCTCCAGCGCGGCGTCGAAATCGAGCGTTACAATCCGCGCCTCCAGCAGTTGGACCTCGAAAAACTTTCCGCTGCACTCGATCCCAGCGCGGACATGGAATTCGATTTCCTCGGTATTCAGACTCTCTACGATCGCTATCTCATCGTGGACAAAAAGGCCAAGCCCTCGCGCCGACTGGAGACGCCCCAACTTTTCTGGATGCGTGTTGCCATGGGGCTTTTCGTGCAGGAGACCGATCCGACCGATAAAATCATTGCGCTCTACCGCCTTTACAAAGGCCGCCGCTTCTGCTCCAGCACGCCGACCTTGTTTAACAGCGGCACCCTGCACTCCCAGCTCTCCTCATGCTATCTCTACAAAGTGGATGACAGCATCGAGTCCATCATGATCCGCGGCATCGCGGAGAACGCCTTCCTCTCCAAGTGGGCCGGCGGCCTGGGCGGATCCTGGACATCAGTCCGAGGCTCCGGCGGCTACATCAAGGGCACCAACGGCGAATCTCAGGGCGTCATTCCCTTCCTCAAGCTCCACAACGACCAGCTCGTCGCCGTCAACCAAGGCGGCAAACGTCGAGGCTCAGGCTGCGCCTACCTCGAAACCTGGCACAACGACATCGAGGAGTTCCTCGATCTGCGCAAAAACGTTGGCGACGAACGCCGCCGCACCCATGACATGAACACCGCGAACTGGGTTCCGGACTTGTTCATGAAACGCATGGAGAAGCGTGAGCACTGGACGCTCTTCCGCAGTAACGAAGTGCCCGATCTCCACGATACCTACGGCAGCAAGTTTGAAACGCTTTACCTGCAATACGAAGCTCTCGCCCAGCAGGGAAAAATCTTCAGCCGCCAGGTTCCCGCCGTGGAGTTGTGGAAAAACATGCTCAAGTCGCTTTTCGAGACCGGCCATCCCTGGATCACCTTCAAGGATCCCTGCAACGTCCGCAGCCCCCAGGATCACTGCGGCGTCATCCACAGCAGCAATCTCTGCACCGAGATCACGCTCAACACCGGCTCTGATGAAACTGCAGTCTGCAATCTCGGCTCCATTCTTATCGACAGCCATCTCGATGAAGCTGCGAACATCGATCATGTGAAACTGCGCGAGACCATCCGCTTCGCCGTCCGCGCTTTGGACAACGTGATCGACATCAACTTCTATCCAACCGAAGCGGCGAAGCGTGCCAACATGCGCCACCGCCCCATCGGGCTCGGCGTCATGGGCCTGCAATACGCGCTCTATCGCAAGGGGCTTCCCTTTGCCTCCAAGGAAGCCGTGGAGTTCAACGACGAAATTATGGAAGCCGTGGCTTACTACGCCTACGAGGCCAGCAGCGACCTCGCCGCCGAGCGGGGAAAATATTCCACCTACGACGGCAGCAAATGGTCCCGCGGGCTCCTTCCGCAGGACACGCTGGACTTGCTGGAGCAGGAGCGCGGCGAACCCATCGACGTCCCCCGTGGCGGCCGGATGGATTGGACCAAGGTCAGAGAAAAAATTGCCACCCACGGCATGCGCAACAGCAACGTGATCGCCATCGCCCCCACCGCCACCATCAGCAACATCATGGGCAGCAGTCCCTGCATCGAGCCCCTCTTCACCAACGCCTTCGCCAAGGGCAACCTCAGTGGGAATTTCTTCGTTCTCAACACCTACCTCGTGAAGGATCTCAAGAAACGCGGTCTGTGGAACGAAGAAACTCGCCAGCAGATCAAGTATCACGACGGCGAACTCAGCGGCATCGACGAAATCCCCGCTGATTTGAAACGCAAATATGCCACTGCTTATGGCGTCGATTACAACTACATCCTCGATGCCGCCGCACGTCGTCAGAAGTGGATCGACCAGAGCCAGTCCGTGAACCTGTTCTTCGCCAGCAGCGACATGCGCAGCCTCAGCCACATGTATCGCGCCGCCTGGCGTAAAGGCTTGAAGACCACCTATTATCTCCGCACCCCCAGCGCCAGCAACATCACCAAAGCCACCTCCTCGCGCGCAACTGAGGCAACGGTCGAAGCCCCCGGCATCGTTCCCGCCGATCCAGAAGAATACAAACTCTGGCTCGCCGAGCAAAAGCGCAAAGCCGCGATCGGCGAATGTGAAGCCTGCCAGTAATACTGTCAGGCTCCCTTTGGGGATATATATCATTCACGCCACTTTTTGCGACCGCTACGAGGTCATCAAGCCAGCCGCACGTTCTCCGCGCTGGTGAGTTCCAGCAACGAGCCGTCGTCGCGCCGCAGCACGAGTCCGCCCTCATGTCCGAGGTCGTGCGCCGTCCCTACGACGAGATCGTCTCCAATTCGCGCACGGATGCGTTTGCCGAGCAGAAAGCTGCGTTGTTTCACTTCGGTGATGATGCATTCAAAACCGCTGTCCCATGACTGCAGTGCCTGCTCCAGCCCGTGGAGCAGAGCGATGGCCAGTCCAGTGCGGTCGAGTGGTTGACCGCCCGACTCCAGCCGCAGTGAAGTTGCGCTCTCTCGCAGTTCCGTGGGGAAAGTCACGCTGTTCACGTTTATTCCGACTCCCAGCACCAGGAACGGTCCGGCCGTCGAAGTGAACATCTCGGCGAGAATGCCGCAGAACTTTTTTCCACCGAGTAAAAGATCGTTCGGCCATTTGATTTGGAGCAAGGGCGTCTCGCCCTTGCTCCGGCCAGGGCGAGACGCCCCGGCTCCGTCGGTGATGCTCTCCACGCCACGCGACAAACCCAGCGCGGCCAGAGTGGCCAGTCGTGAAAATTTTTCCATCCCAACTACAGGCCGGATCAAGATGGAAAACAGCAAGTCATGTCGTGGCTCTGCGCTCCAGCGATTCTCCCGTCGACCGCGACCTGCGGTTTGTGATTCTGCAAAGACAACGAGGCCGTGGGGCAGCCCCGCGAGTCCCAGTTCACGGACATGATCGCTGGTGGACGCCAGTTCCTCATGAACCTGCACTTCAGCGCCGATGGCATGACCGGCCAGCGCTGCGCGAATGCGGCGGGCGTCGAGCGGTGGGGTGGAACTCAGTGTGGACATGGGGCATCGTGTCGCGATGGAGCGCTTGCGCAAATACGATTCAGGCGGACATTTACCGCTTCATGGCCGTTAGATTTCTCATCGCCGATGATTACAGCGCGCACCAGAAGCTCATGGCGAACATGATTCAGTTTCTTGGCGGAGCGATGCGTTACGCCGCGACTGGATACGAGGCCATGCACTTGGCGCAGACCGAGGAATTCGATGTGGTGCTGATGGATTTGCAAATGCCCAGACTGGGAGGAGTCGCGGCCGCCGACCGTCTCATTCACGGGTGGAGCGAGCACACTCATCGACCGCGCATCGTTGCGGTCACTGCGGACAACACGCCGGAACGTCGTGCGCTCTGCCGCGCGGTCGGCATGGACGGCTTCATCACGAAACCCTACGAAGCGACGACTCTTAAAGGCGCCCTGCAGCAGGTCATCATATCCGGTCATTGTTGGACTGATGGAGAACCGATGCGCACGCTGGACATGAAACGGTTTCTCAAAGCGGCGGCTGCCTGGGATTTTGCAGCATGGGCCGACGCTGCGCCTCTTGCATTGCGCGCTGCGGCAACGGATGCCGAGGGCCTCGTCGAGTTTCGGCAGCAGGTTCACGCCTTTGGCTTTCTATCGCTGGAGCGATCGCTTCAATCGTTCGCCAGTTCTGATGATTCAGTCTCCATTGAAACTGCAATCTCCGACCTGCGTCTGGGCATCACCGCCGGTCAGGAAGCGCACAGCATGAAGCGAGATGAGTCGCTGGCGGCGGCGTGAGAAGGTTGGCCAACGATCCTACGCAAACTCTCGCTTAATCGCGCTGACCAGTCCCGGAATGCTGTGATCCTTGGCCTCAATATCCACGCGTAGTCCGCGGTCCTTGAGCGTCTTCGATGTGATGGGGCCAATGCTGGCGATCTTGATCTTGTCCGGCAGCGGCAACTTGAGATCGAGGAAGTGTTCGACGGTGGATGAACTGGTAAATGTGATCACATCCGCGCCTTCATCCTTAAAGCGGGTGAAGGCGTCGCTGTTGTCTTCGGTTTCAGGAACGGTGCGGTAGGCGATGGCCTCGTCCACAATTGCGCCCATGCCGGTGAGTTCGTTGGCGATGACTTCGCGCGTGCTCTCGGCTTTGACCCAGAGGATGGTCTGGTTCTCGACACCTTCTTTTTTGAAGGCCTTGATGAGTCCTTCGGCGACAAACTTCTCCGGGATCAGGTCCACCGCGAGGTGATATTGTCTGATCTTGTCCGCCGTGCCCGGACCGATGGCGGCGATCTTCACGGCACCGATGCTGCGGGCATCCTGGTAGAGTTTGTAGAACATCTCGAAGAAATGGTCCACACCGTTCGGGCTGGTAAAGACGATCCAGTCGTAAGTGTGGCAGTCCATCACGAGCTGGCCGAACTCCTTCAGGTTCTTTGGTGGTTCGATGCGGATCGTGGGCAGCTCAATGACATCCGCTCCGAGTTGCGAGAGCTTCTTCGAGAGTTCGCCTGCCTGCTGGCGCGTGCGGGTGACGACGATGCGCTTCCCAAAGAGCGGGCGGTTCTCGAACCAGTTCAGCTTGTCGCGCTCCAGCACCACGGTGCCGATGACGCAGACAGCGGGCGCTTTGAAATTTTTCTCCTGAACGATCTGCGCGATGGTGGCCAGCGTTCCCTCGATGGTCTGCTGGCGTCCCGTGGTGGCCCAGCGTGTCAAAGCGATGGGAGTGGCTGGTTTTGCGCCGTGCGCGATGAGCTGGTCTGCGATTTCCGCGATGCGTTCCACGCCCATGAGCATGACCTTGGTGCCGTCGGCTTGCGCGATCTTGGCGTAGTCGAGCGAGCTTTCCGGTTTGGTCGGATCTTCGTGTCCGGTGAAGATGGTGACTTGCGAGGCGTGCGAGCGATGCGTCACCGGGATGCCGGCGTAAGCCGGGCCCGCGATCGCAGACGTCACGCCGGGAACGATCTCGAAGGCGACGCCGGCATCGGCGAGTTCCTGCGCTTCTTCCGCGCCACGACCGAACAGCACCGGATCGCCGCCCTTCAAGCGCGTCACGATCTTGCCCGCAAGCGTCTTCTCAACGATCAACTGATTAATGCCTTCTTGCGAGAGCGTGTGCACCTTGGCCTTTTTGCCCACATAAATCTTCTCGGCGCCAGGTTTGGCAAATCGCAGCAGTTCCGCGTTGCTCAGGTAATCATAGACGAGCACGTCCGCGAGTTCGATGCACTCCTTGCCGCGCAGGGTGAGCAGGCCGGGATCGCCGGGGCCGGCACCGACGAGGTAACATATTCCAGTATTCGCTTTTGCATGGGGCATGATGATCGAAACTAGCAGGCTGCTGGATTTATGCATCGCGTTTTGTTAGCGTCGCTCTGACGGACTGATGGCTTGACACTTGGATCACAAAGCAGTTAGCATTCTTATCTCGGTGCCATTCCAGAATCTGCATGGTGGGAGACAAACCTCAGCCAGTCATCATCATGAAGCATCTATTGCATTTCATAGGTATTGTTGCGCGGCTTATCCCCGTGCTCTCGTGTCTCAGTTCTGGACTGCGGGCCTCTCCGGAGACGGCCAGTGACATCCCCGCTGGAACCATTGCTCCCTATCCCGAAGGTGATCCACAGAAGCTGGATAAATTTCGGCGGCAGAAGTGGGCCGATCAAAATTTCAATGATATGCGCGAAGGTCTTTCGCTGGCATTTACCGAGACAAAGACCGGCCTGATCCAGCCCTTTCGCCTGTATGTGCCGGAAAAGATCAAGCCTGGTGAAAAGTATCCGCTCATCCTCCATTTGCATGGACATGGCGAGCGAGGGCGCGATAACAAATACACTGAACTGCGGCTGGTGGAGGCCCGACTGTTTCTTACCAAGAAGGGGGCGGCGCGATATCCCTGCTTCGTGGTAGCACCTCAATGTGGCGAAAATGAATATTGGGGGCATCGCAAAGACAATGGTGACATCGCCGACTGTCTGCGACTTGCGGTGGGAACGGTTTGCGCCTTGAAAGGAAAATCCGACTATCGCGACTATAATAACTCGCTGGATCCGGATCGAATTTATGAAACGGGCTTGTCTAGCGGCGGAGAGGGCGTCTGGCAGTTGGCGGCAGAATTTCCGGATATCTTCGCTGCCGCCGCCCCCGTGGCCAGCGGCGTTGATGCAGAGTGGCTAGGGCGGCAGAAACTGAAGATTCCATTGTGGGCATTTTTCTCCAGCGATGACAATGTTTATGGCCCGGATGGCACCTGGCAGACATGGCACGCAGCACGGCGCGCGGAAGGTGCTACGGATCGGCGGGTAACTGTTTTTTCCAAAGGCCTGCAGTATGGACACAGTTCCTGGCGCGGTGCATACGCCGAGGAGGAATTCGCGGAATGGCTGTTTCGCCAGCGCAAGGGGCAGGCCTTTGCGCCGGAGCGCGCCAGCGGGTCGAAGTCGCTGCTGGCTTTCACGTTTGATGAGGAGGTGAAAACCAGCGGCATGGAAACTAAAGATAAGCATACTGGTCTGAAGGCGCGCTATGTGGGTGCCACGCCTGATTCGTTCCGCGCCACTACGCAGGGAATTCAGGGAGCAGGACTGGCCCTCCCGGGCGATGGCAGCCACCTCCTGCTTCCCGCAACGGACGCCGGGCGCGTCTTCGCTGGCAATCGGGGCCCCTTCAGCCTGAGTTTCTGGGTGAAGTGGAACCACCTTGATAAAGAGCAGACTCTCGTCAGCGGCGATGTGGCCCGCCAGCACAACTGGCGCTGGCTGGTCACGAAAAAGGGCGACCTCGCCTTCGATATGCCGGGGGCAGAGCAAGTGGAAACCCGGCACTTGGGATTAAAAGCAGATGCGCGCTTCCATCATCTCGCCTTGTCCTGCCAGCCAGAACGCGTGGAGTTATTTTGCGATGGGCGCTCTGTGGCCGTCTTCCGCGGCAAATTTGCGATCAACCCAGCCCCTGGTGACTGGCGGCTGGGCGCCGATCTTGCTGGTGGCACACCGTTGGACGGCGTGATAGATCAATTGCATGTCAGCAGCGGATTGTTAAATCGAGACGATATCCGTCTGCTCCATGAACAGAAGCCGCTCCCGCAAGAGATGGTTGAGCCCCGGCTCTCGCTGCGGTAGGTGAATGACGCGACTGTTTCGTCCGTGCGACTAGTCCGATAAAATAAGCTTCGCGATCTCCGCAGCCAAGGCTTTCGGCTCCTGCACGGAGGCGTTCGCCATCGACACTTTTGGTGGCTTATCGACATTCGCTTCATCAAACACAGTCACTTTCATATGCAATGTGGTTCCTTCGATCCAGGTGTGCGCGCCGATGGGTGTCTGGCATCCAGCCTTGAGCAGATGGAGGAATTCACGCTCGGCAGTGACGCGGGCGAAGGTGTCTGCGTGGTTGACGGCTGTGAGAAGTTTCAGCGTGCGGGAATCCGCGCGGCGGGCTTCGATGCCGATGGCACCCTGGCCTGCGGCGGGGAGGAAATCGGCGCAGGGGAGGATGGCTGCGCGAAGAGTATGGCCATCGATGACCACGGGCAGGATGCCCGTGGGACACACAGGCTGGAAGCCTGTGCTACTGCCACTCAGCATGCCAAGTCGCTCCAGTCCGGCGCGCGCCAGCAAGACGCCGTCGAGATCGGAGGGCGTGATCAGCTTTTTCACGCGCGTTGGCACATTGCCACGAATCTCGACGCAGGTCACATCAGTCCGTAGCCAGCGCAATTGCCGGGTGCGGCGCACGCTGCTGGTGCCGATTTTTGCGCCTGCGGGAAGGGTTTTCAAATCGAAGCCCTCGCGACTGACGAGCACATCTTCGATCGGCGCGCGCGGCAGCGTGGCGGCGATCATGAAAGCGGCGTCCAATTCCGTGGGCACATCTTTCAGGCTGTGCACGGCGGCGTCGATCTCACCTGCCGCCAGGGCTATTTCAAGTTCTTTGGTGAAGATGCCCTTGTCGAGATGCCCGCCCTCGGTGAATTCGCTGAAGCGCAGGTCGGTGCGTTTGTCGCCGATGGTGGAGATGATTTTCTGCGCCACTTGCAGCGATGGATGAGCTTCACGCAGTGCAGCCATGACCATCTCCGTCTGGCGCAGGGCCAGTTCGCTGCCGCGAGTGCCGAGAATCAAAAGTTCAGTATTCAAGG
>JANNQW010000274.1:0-12948 GCA_031400955.1 Verrucomicrobiota bacterium | reverse complement strand
AGGCGCTTTCCGTTTTCGTCCATGATGATGCGATGATGTTTCCAAAGCGGAACTGGCAGGACAAGGAGTTGCTGGAGCACTCGATGCAGATGGGTCGCGGACAATAAATCTTCGCCTCGCGTGACAAGCGTGATGCCCTGCGCTGCATCGTCCTCGACCACGGCGAGATGATAGCTGGTCGGTGTGTCTTTGCGGGCAAGCACGACATCGCCCATTGGCGACGGATCGGCGATGAATTTCCCGTGAGTGAGATCCTCCCAAATTAGATCGCGACCGGCGAGTGTGAGCGCCTTCTCCACATCGAGACGCAAGGCGTAATCGCGTCCAGCTGCGATATGTCCGTCTGCTTCATCGCGCGGGAGTTTTCTGCATGTCCCAGGATACAGTGGCCCGTCCGGCCCGTGCGGCGCCTGGCCGGCGCGGGTGATCTCCTCCTGAATTTCGCGGCGCGTGCAGAAGCAGGGATAGAGCACACCGAGCGCATCCAGCTTCTGCAAGGCCGTGCGATAATCTGCAAAGTGTTCGCTCTGCCTCCTTGCCGGCTCCTTCCAGTTCAATCCCAGCCAGCGCAGATCGTCGTAGATCGCCGCTTCGTATTCGGACTTGGAGCGCGTGGTGTCGATATCCTCCATGCGAAGGGAAAAATGGCCTCCGCTTCGTCGTGCTTCTTCCGCCGCAAACAGCGCCGCATAGGCATGGCCGAGATGCAGCCAGCCGGTCGGCGAGGGCGCGAAGCGGGTGAGGAGCATTGGGAGATAGAAGTTAGGAGATAGGAGTTAGAGGTTAGGAGGGCAGCCTGCCTCGCTCCAGGGTCTTTGTGTCCGTATGCTTGGCACACAATCCGTCACGCATCATCCTGACAAACACTTCATGCTGAAAGCCGTCGCCGCAGGTGAAGACATCCGCCGCCGCGTAACCGTGCTCCGGCCAGGTGTGGATGGTCACGTGACTTTCCGCGATGACGATGACGCCGCTGACGCCATGCGGACTGAAGTGATGGAAGACATCCGTGACATAAGTGCCGCCCGACTGCTTGACTGCGTCCAGCATGAGAAAGCGCACGCCCGCGACATCGCGCAGCTTCGCGTCGTCGCAGCCGTGGAGTTCGATGAGTGTGTGATGTCCCAGAATCATGCTTTACCGATGATTTTCAATATGGTCCGTGCCGACTCCGCGCCGCGCGTGCAGGCTTCCTCGAAAATGGATATGCCGCTCATGTCAGTGTGCGCGAAGGCGATCCGGCCCAGCGGTTGCGCCATCGCTGCACGATCGCCGCCGCTGATGAATCCCGGCGTTGGACGGATCATCCCGTGGCCCCAGAGCATGACATCGAGGTGTGACACGCGCGCTGCCACATCAGGATGCGCGGGCCGCAAGTCGGCCAGGATTTCGTCGCGCCAGGATGACCACGGTTTTTTCAGGGATTCCTCGCGTGCCTGACGCGGCGGCGCGTGATCGAGGGCCTGATACCAGGTGAGCACGCTTCCGTTTGGGAATGGTTGAAGTGATTGATGAGTGGCCACCACATAGCCTAGCGAGGTGCTGTCACGCAGGACATTGTCCCAGGCCGGTGGCGGTTCTCCGCTCCAGGTCAGGTTGGCCACCGCCCACGGCGAGTAATGGAGGTTTGGCAGAACGGGCAGACCGGCAATCACGCGCTGGGCGACGAAGCGCGGCAGGGCGCACACGGCGGCTTGGGCTCGGTAGCGGATGGTCTCGCGGGTGGACGGGACAAACACATCGGCCAGCACGGCATCCTTCTCTTGGGTCGCCCTATAAACCACGGCTTGCTGGAAATCGACGCCGCGCATCCGTTCCATGATGTGCTGCACCAGCCAGCCGTTGCCCTCGGGCCAGGTCAGCACTTCGCTATCATCGCGCGAGGCGAAATAATGCAGGCCCGCCCATGCCGAGACCTGGCGGATGCCCGCACCGTAGTCGTCGCGGCAGCAGTAGTTCACATGCCAGCGCAAGGGTTCGCAGTTAAACTTCTCGCCGTCCAGCCACGTCTCCATGGTGATGGTGTCGAGCGCCAGCCATTCCGGATCGCGCGAACTCTGATCAACCGGGACGCAGAACGGCCTGCGACCGTCGCTGCCACGGATCGTTTTGAATTGGTTGATCCGTTCGTGGAAACGGTTCATCTCTTCGCGCTCAGCCGTTGAAATACCGAGCGTGGGTTCAATTCCATCCTGCCACACGCCGCGCACGAAGAGTCGTTCCTGCTGGTCGGCGCAGAGATGTCTCTCATCGAAGGCAGGTCGTCCCGCCGCATCGTGTCCGGTGATGACGCCGAGTTCTTCGAAGAGTCGCCGCACCTCGGCCGCTTCCTCGCCCGGCACCGGCACATAGTGCGCTCCCCACGGATAGGCGCTGATGCGATTGGCGCCGGAACGGGCATTGCCACCGGGCGCGGATTCAAGATCGAGCAGAGTGATTTTTTGAACCCCTGATTGATGCAGGCGCAGCGCGGCCATCAGCCCCGAGATTCCGCCGCCGAGGATGACGACATCCGTCGCGACGGTGCGTGACGGTGCGGGCGGTGATTTTAGATCGCGCAGCCAGTGACCCGCAGCATGGTTCGCGCCGATGATGCCACCGGTAATGGGCGAGGAATCCGTGCAACTGGCCAGGCAGACGGCAGCTCCAGTTTGCAGGAAGGTGCGGCGGTGCATCATGATCAGAGCCGCCCCCATTCCTTTTCAAACAAGCGGACCAGAGTCTGGTTGTTCAGCTTGTTCGGTTCAACTTCGACGCGCGACATGTCCGGCGGAAAAACGCGGAAATTGGCGAATCCGGCCTCCGTGAAAAAGCGCAGACCATCCGGCAGACGTGTCGCGGGCGGAACAGTCTGGCGTGCAGCCATGATGAAACCCCATTCGCCGAAGGAAGGCACAAAGCAGTGATAAGGCAGCGTCTGCCAGCCGCAGGTGCGTAAGGTGGCATCCACGCACCAGAAGGAATGACGGGCCATGAGCGGAGAAGTGGTTTGCAGGACGATCAGGGCGCCGGGCGTGAGAGCGCGTTCCAGGCGCTGGTAAAACGTGGTCGTGTAAAGTTTGCCGATGGAAAAGCTGGTGGGATCCGGGAAGTCGATGATGACGGCATCAAAAACTTCGCGGTTCTTCTCCAGCCAGGTGAAGGCGTCGGCATTGACCACCTTCACCTTGTCGGAGCTCAACGAATGATCGTTCAACGCTGTGAGCATCGGGAGCGATGAAAACAGGCGCGTCATTTCCGGATCGAGATCGACCAGGGTGACGCCCGTGATGTCTGGATAGCGCAGCAGTTCGCGCAGGGCAAAGCCGTCGCCGCCGCCAAGGATGAGAATGCGCGAGGGCTTGGTCAGCCGGCTCATGACGGGATGCACCAGGCTTTCGTGATAGCGGTATTCATCGCGCGAGCTGAACTGCAGGTTGCCGTTGAGATAAAGCCGCATGTCGTCGCGATGCCGCGTCAGCACGATGTGCTGGTAGGGCGTGCTCTTGCTGAGGATGATGTTCTCGCCGGAGTAGTAGCCGCGTTCGGAGACGGCCATCAGCCGGTCGGAGAAGATAAAGCCCGTCGTGAGGAGCGCGAGAATGGTGACGCCCTGCGCCAGCAGGCCGCGCCACCAGGCGATCTCGCGTCTGAGCATGAACAGGGCGATCAGGCCCACCAGCGCATTGAGAAACCCGAAGAGAAAACTGGAGCGCATCAGACCCAGGTGCGGCACCAGCAACAGCGGAAACAGCAGCGAGGCCAGCAGCGCGCCGACGTAGTCGAGCGACAGCACGCGTGCCACCAGGTCCTTGAACTCCAGCCGGTCTTTCAGCAATCGCAGCAGCAGGGGAATCTCCATGCCCACCAGCGTGCCGATGACGAACACCAGCGCGTAGAGCAGCACGCGAAAGGAACTGTCACTTCCGAACATGAAAAAGAGCAGCGCCGCCGAACAGCCGCCGATGAGGCCGATGAGCAGTTCGATTTCGACAAAGGTGGCCACCAGCCTGCGGGTGACATAGCGCGAGAGCCAGGATCCGACGCCCATGGCGAAAAGGTAGACGCCGATGATGGTGGAAAACTGCGTGATCGAATCGCCCAGGAGATAGCTGGCCAGCGTCCCCGCGATCAGTTCATAGATCAATCCGCAGGTGGCGATGGTGAAGACCGATGCCAGCAGGAGCAGGCGCGTGGAGCGCTCCCGCGGATCTGTGATCGGTTCATGATGGTCTTCTTTCACGATGGCTATCGGTAGCGGCGACAAGGGTAGTTGCCGGGGTGACGAGGCACAAGAATGGATGTTGGGAGCGGAAGTCGCGATGAAAAATTCGCAGCCTCTTTCGGCTGGGAACTTTTTATGCAGTCCGGTGCGCCCGCAGCAGTAGCGCAAAACCCTTCAATATCAAAGATTTGAACGGGTGCTCATGAATCGAAGGTGATGAAAATTACCGCGTGTCATATGAGGAGGAGCAGTCTGTGATCTGAGAAAACCGTTTGCCGTCCGCCGCAGGATGCGGTTTCCTCCCGCATGGTCGCCATGCAGGACATTCAGCGCTACTGCGATGCCATCGCTGCGGTTTTCAAGCCGCAGCGAATCATACTTTTCGGCTCTCACGCCTACGGGAAGCCGCATCCAGATTCAGACGTGGATGTGATGGTGGTGATGCCCAAGTCGCGCCGGATGGGTCAGAGGCCATCACTGAAGATCAGGGAGACCATCAAGGCAGGGTTCCCTGTGGACATTCTGGTCCGCGACCCTGAAGACGTGGCACGCCGCATCGCGGACCGGGAATCATTCATCTTGGATGTCACGGAGAAGGGCCGTGTGATGTATGAAGCAAGCCACGCGTGAGTGGATCAAGAAGGCGGAAAGCGACTTCGTGGCTGCGGTCGTGCTCTCACGCCGTCGCAAAGTTACGTTGCACGATCATGTCTGTTTTCACTGTCAGCAGAGCGCCGAGAAATATCTCAAAGCGAGGCTTGAAGAGGCAAACATCCGCATCCCGAAATCGCATGACCTCGAACAACTTCTGGATTTGGCGCTTCCGCTGGAGCCGCTTTGGTCAGCTTTGCGCCCTGCTCTGGAAAAATTGAGCGATTATGCCGTGGAATTCAGGTATCCCGGACATGAAGCCACGAAGCAGAATGTGAAGGCTGCACTTGCCGCCTGCAAGATGGTGCGAAATGAAGTTCGGCAGGCCATGGGGTTGCCTGTCAAAAAACATCGATCGCTCGTAATTTGAGCATCATGCATGGGGTCAGACAAGATGAGTTGCCTCGATGGTGAAGACCGATGCCAGCAGCAGGCGCGTGGAACGCTCGAACGGGTCTGCAACTGGTTCTTGAATGTCTTCTTTCACGATGATTTTTCGGTAGCATCGGCAGGGTAGTTGCCGAGGTGACGAGGCACAAGAATGGATGTTGGGAGCGGAAGTCGCGATGAAAAAGTTTGAGAATCCAATCGCTGGGAACATGCCAATCAGGCCACTGCGTTCGCAGCTGCAGCTTGTCTGGCCGATCAATCCTTGTATGGATTCCCAATGAATCTGGACGAACAAGCGAGGCGCTGGCTGGGAAAGTTCACCAAACTGAATGCAGCGAGCGGTCGGGGAAATTGTCGTGGCAAAGCACCGCATAAGGCACTGCTTCTATTGTGTCTTCTGGACATGGCGGAGACTGGAGAACTTCCATCGCGGACATTTACCCGTTCTCCGGGCCTTGTGCTGCGGTTTCGCAGTTACGGGAGTATTGTAACGGACAGGTGGCCCACATGTCTCGACATCCGTCTTCCTTTCTTCCATCTGAGTACGCAAGGTTTTTGGGAGCCGCTTGATGCCGAGATGCGACTGGCCAAGTCAATGGAAACATGTGCTGTGTGTGAAATGGCGGTAGAGTTGTTTGAACTGCTGGCTGATGCGGGATTCAGACTGAAAGCGCGAATGGTTCTCATCTCAAAATACTTCGAGCCAGCAGAACGGCCCGCCCTATTTGAAAGCCTTGGAATTCAGAACTGTGAATCGACTGTAACATCGGCCAATCGTGTCCTTGAAGAGGCCGATGAATCTGCCAAGAGAAAAGGCCGGAGCGCGCGATTCGCAGTCAAAATCTGTTCCGAATACCGCTTCACTTGCGCACTGACAGGGTATCGCTGCCTCACAGGGGACGGTGCCGCGATAGTCGATGCTGCCCACATCGAAGCCTGGAGCGAAACGCAGAACGATGATCTGCAGAACGGCCTGGCGCTGAGCAAGAATGCGCACTGGATGTTTGATGAGGGATTATGGTCAGTGGATGAGAACTGGCGCGTAGTTGTAAATGCGAAAAACTTTACTGAGCACGGACCCGAAGCGCTTGCGCTTGCCACTTATCGGGGCAGGCATTTGCAGTTTGATCCAGCATCCAAACTGCGGCCGCAGATTGATTATCTGCGGAAGCATCATCAGCGATATTTTCTTTCTCTTCGATAGTTCGGAGTGGGGCAGCTTGGGACAACGCCTGCGACCTTCCGCGTGCGCCTTGCCAACTACCGGGCGGCGTGTAGTCTTTTTGCATGAGCGTGATCACCCAACGGATCGTCAGCGAGATTGAATCCACCCCTGAGCCGTTTCAGGCGGAGGTGCTGGACTTTGTGATCTTCCTCAAGACCCGGCAGAGCGGCCATGACCCCGCTAAAACCTTTATCCGGCACACGCCCGGTGTCTGCGGAGGCGAGGCTTGCATTCGCATGACGCGCATTGCCGTGTGGATGCTGGAAGAAGCAAGGCGCGCGCGGGCCACCGATGCTGACCTTCTCGCGGACTACCCGGACCTTACTTGCGATGACCTCGAAGCGGCCTGGCAATACGTTGGCACCCATGCGGAGGAGATCGAAAACGCGATACGAGCCAACAACGTGGTGTGATGGCCGCAATCTACGCGAACGAGAATTTTCCCCGGCGCGTGGTGAATGAACTGCGGCTGCTGGGCCATGATGTGTTGACTTCACTTGAAGCAGGCAGTGCCAACCAGATGGTGCCTGATGATGACGTGCTCAAGTTTGCCACACATCAGCAACGCGCCGTGCTTACCCTGAACCGCCTGGATTTCTTCCGGCTGCATCGCACAACGGGCGGAAAGCACGCCGGGATCATCGCCTGCACGCGGGATGACGAAAATCCGGCTGCCTTTGCCGGCCGCATTCACGCAGCGATCTCCTTATCAACGCCTCTGGCGGGCCAGTTGATTCGCGTGGTGCGCCCATCATCTTGAGCCAGGCCACCGTCGAAGCCAGTCGCATAAGATGAGAGCCTCCTCACGTCGGCCGCCACAAATGATCAGTGCATGGCCGCCGCGATGATGATGCAGATGCCGAGGCCGACGGCGCCAATGACGATGGCGAGCGGCTGGTTTTTCTTCTCGATCAGCTCCTTCCAGAGATCGTAGGGTGTGAGCTTGTCCACGATGATGAACGTGCCGCAGAAGACGATGACTCCGATGATGGAGTAGAGCAGGGAGCTGATGAAGTCGTGCCAGTTGATGAGGTGCATGGTGTGTCGGGGTTGGGGTTATTTGTGACTGATGCCGCTAGAGCCGGTGGAGGAAAACCAGCGGGCCGGGCCTGCGGAGTGCCAGAGGCTCCAGCCGCGCGTGTTGGCGAAGAGAAGCCAGGCGCTGAAGCCGATGCCGAGCGCGGTGTAGATGGGATGTTTGATGAAGTTCATGGATCAATCGTCTTCGTCGGAGCTTGCTTTCGGATACGGCGAGTAGTCGCTGTCCTTCCAGCGGCTGGCTTCAAACGAGTAATTTCGGATGCCGGCGTAGAGCGGATAGGCCAGAAGGGCGAGCGCACCGATGAAGAAATTCGACCAGTAAGTCCGGCCGCTTTTCACGGTGAGGGAGAAGGGCATGGTGGTGATCTGCGGATCGGCCTCGCCATCCAGCGCGATGGTGTAGGTGCCGGGCGGGACTCCGGGAATGGTGGCTGTTGCGCTCTGGCCGCCTTCGCTCCAGTTACCGTCGTCGTAGCCGTGGTAATATTGGACCATGAGCGGAGCAGAATAGCGGACACCCGTTTTTTGTTCGATGAGTTCGAGATCGAAGCCGAGCCAGGAATTGTCCACCGGAGCATCGGCGGTGATGTTCACGCCGCCCTGCTGATTGATCTGGAAGGGCTGGGTGACGATGGGCACCGCTGCCGCCGTGGTCCGGTCGAAGACAAAGCTGTCGCGGTAATCCTGTCCAGGGGCGCTGTTCCGGGAACTGATGAGCTGGAAGGCGAGGAACATGGTTCCGAGCGTGAGCGCGACGGGTTTCAATTCCCGCCAGCGCGATGTCCAGGGGTTGGGTTGTACGATGCCGATGGTGCCGGGCATCGGGCCTTTGATCGCCGGCAATCCGAATGCCGCCTGCAACGCCGCTGGTTCGATGGATTCGCCGGTTGACCACGATGTTTCGTTCAGTTCCGTGTAAACTTCGCGCGAAAGTATATAAGGTGGCGCGATGAAGTCCGCGATCCGCGCTTTCTCGCCCCGGCGCACCTGCCAGTAGAATTCGCCTTCGACGTATCGCACTTCGCAGGTTTCGTCGGCAAACATGCGGTAGCGCCGGCCCTGATGGTGCACTTCACGGCCGTTGTCTTCGGGAGGACTAAGCAAGCGGTCGATGAGCGTCCAGTGACCTTTGAACTCCACCAGCCAGCGGAATCCGCGGCCAGGATTGAAGAGAAGATATTCCGTCCAGCCGGACCAGGGGTCGCACCGGTATTGAAAGCCGATGTGCTCCCACTCGACGCCGTTAATCATGCCGCGCTGGCCCAGGGGGATGGCAGGTTTGACGGTGCGCGCTTCCGCGGCGGCCTGCACGATTTTTAGTGTAGGCGTGGTGGTGTCGAGAAGTATTCCGCAATGCGAGCAGACCGCCGTCATGGTAAAACCCGCGGCGCGCAAGTTCACCACGCCGGCGCAGGAGGGGCAGTTGAGCGCGCCCGTCTGGTTGCGCTGCGTTTCCAGCGGCACACCGTCCCAGCCGGGGAGCGCGCGAAGGTTCTGCCACTTGAGCTCGAGGAAGCTGGCATTTTTGCCTTCGAAGAAACGCCACACACCCTGGTTCCATTCCAACGTGGCCACACTGCCATCACTGCGCTGGAGGTCGATGGACTGCCAGGGTTCGTTTGCAGCCACCGCGTTCGGCAGTTCGCCTTCGCCGCCGAGACAAGAAACCGGTTTGCTGTCGGTGATGCGCCAGGCTGTGCCGTTGATCTCGACGAGTTGATCCGTCTGAAGATCGTCTGGCGACATTGAAACCGGCGATGTCAGTGCTGATTCCCGCATCACCATGAAAAAGCCCTGGGCTTCGCCGACCCAGCCGCGGGTGTGGTCGGCATATTCCACGAACCACTCGTTCCAACTGCCGTCAGTCCAGCGCAGGCGGAGACGGCCCAGCAAAGTGAAAGCCAGTCCGTCGATCTCGCCGACAGCACCGATCTGCAGGGGCGACATGTCGGGCGGAAGGACCGCCATCTGGCCGATGGCCTCGATGTTGACATCGTGGCGCACCACCATGCTCTGGCAGTGGGCGCAGACGGCCGCCTCCGCCGTGGCACTTTGAAAGACCACGGGTGCTCCGCATTGGGGACAATCGAACTGGCGCATCGGCTTGAAATCGTAGCGGGGTGCGTGTCTTGTGCAACACCTCACGCATCATGCCCATCTACGAATTTTACTGTCCGGACAACAACAAGGTTTACTCCTTTCTCGCGCGCAGCCTGGCGTATCGCGAGAAAACGCCGCGCTGTCCCGATGATCCTAAATTTCGCATGGAGCGTCGGGTGTCGAAGTTCGCGTTCATCAAGGGCGTAGGCGAGCCCGTCGCGGGTGATCCTTTCGAGGGCGTGGACGAGTCAAAGATGGAATCGTTCATGGCCGAGATGGAGCGGGAGATGTCCGGCATGGACGAGAACAATCCCGATTCGCGGCAGATGGGCCGGATGCTGCGGAAGATGACCGACGCCATGGGCGACAAAGTTCCCGCCGAGATGCGCGAGATGGTGAAGCGTCTCGAATCGGGCGAGGATCCGGAGAAGCTGGAGGCTGAGTTCGGCGATCTCGGCGGCGAGGAGGGCGGGGAAGGGGGCGCGGATTTTTTTGCCGCGACGGTGAAGAAGATCAAGGCCGGACTACGCGCGCCGGTGCGCGATCCGAAGCTTTATGAGATGGGGGAGTTTGTTTGATTCGCGCGGTGCGCTGTAGAGCTGCTCAATCAAATATGCGGCTGTCAATTCTCTGAACGCAACGCCACGAATAACGGCAAGCGGAGCGCTTGCCCTACAATTCAACTTCAAAACAAAAACGACGCAGCTTTTTCAGGACTGCGCCGCTTGGGAGGCGCTTGGTTTTAGAAACGGAAGACGAAATCGACTGTGCACCGGTCGTCGAGCAGGCCGAGGAGTTTGATAACGACGGGCCTGCGGTGCCGTTCCACTTCGTCCCACACGCCACCAAGATAGGCGGCAGCGTCATTGAACGTTATCGTGCTCATGCTCCAAATTTAGCTTCTATGGGCGTCCTGTTCAGCATGGATCAATGCGCCAGATAACGTTCGGCCTCCAAAGCCGCCGCGCAGCCTTGGCCGGCTGCGGTGATGGCCTGGCGATAGACGTGATCCGCCACATCGCCGGCGGCAAAGAGTCCTTCAACATTAGTGTGCGTGCCGTTGGCCTGCACGATGTAGCCGTTCTCATCGAGCGTGACCAGACCGTTGAGGAACTGGGTGTTGGGCACATGGCCGATGGCGACGAAGACGCATTTCAATTCCAGTTCGCTCTCTGCACCGGTCACGAGATTTTTTAATGTCGCCGCGCGCATCTCACCTTTTTCATCGGTCAGATATTCAGTGATCGTGCTGTTCCAGATGGGTTTGATCTTGGGATTGGCCAGCGCGCGGTCGGCCATGATCTTGGAGGCGCGCAGTTCTTCGCGGCGATGGATGAGATACACCACGCTGGCGAAGCGCGTTAGAAAGGTCGCTTCCTCGCAGGCGCTGTCGCCGCCGCCGATGACGCAGACGGGGACGTTGCGATAGAACGCGCCATCGCAGGTGGCGCAGCTCGTCAGTCCGTGGCCGATGAGCTTCTGTTCACCCGGCAATCCGAGGTGGCGTGGCGAAGCGCCGGTGGCTACGATGACGGTTTTGCTTTGCAGGGTGCGACCTCCTTCAAGCGCGATCTCAAAATGGCCGGCTGCAGTTTTCGTGAGCACTTCAACCTTTGCGTAGTCGATGCGTGCGCCGAATTTCTCGGCTTGCGCCTGCATCTTCATCATGAGGTCCGGGCCTTGGATGCCTTCGGGGAAACCGGGAAAATTTTCCACTTCCGTCGTGGTGGTGAGCTGGCCGCCGGGCTGGGTGCCGGAGAGCAGGAGCGGGTTCAAATTCGCGCGTGCCGTGTAAATAGCTGCTGTGTAGCCGGCGCAGCCGGTGCCGATGATGATGACGTTTTCCATGGGCGGGTAATTGGATACGTTTGACTGAGTTGGCAACGGAATGTTTGTTGGCCGCATGTTCACCGGCATCGTCGAGACCGCAGGCACCGTGCAAAGCATCACCTTCCGCGAGGGTGGGGCGAGGTTCGTGTTGCGCGTCGGGACTATGGCGCAGGAACTCACCCTTGGTGAAAGCGTAGCCGTGAACGGCTGCTGCCTCACGGTCACGGATTTCAATGCTGCGGCTGGAACTGCAGCGTTTGATTTGCTGAGCGAGACCTTGCGCGTCACCAGCCTCGGACAGCTCGAGGAGGGCGACATCGTGAATCTCGAACGCGCTCTGCGAGTGGGCGACCGGCTCAGCGGCCATTTTGTGCAGGGACATGTGGATGCCACGGCAACGGTTATTGCCTTGGAGCTTTCGGGAATGGATCATCGCTTTGTCGTTTCGCTGCCCAACGAGTGGGCGCGGCTGGTGGTGCACAAGGGCTCTGTATGCATCGACGGCATGAGCCTGACGGTGGCAGGGCTCGGCGAAGACCGCATGACTTTCTGGATCACGCCGCACACGTTTGCGGTGACGAATCTTCGCGCGCTCCGCACGGGCGATTGTGTGAACCTCGAGTTCGATATGCTGGCCAAGCACATTGAGCGGCTCATGAAACCCAATGGCTGACATGCCAGCGACGGCATCGCACCGCTCCCGCCTCTGGCTGCTGATCATCGCACTGCTGGCGCTCGCCATCGCACCCTTCTGCATTTGGGGCGGATGGTTTGAGGAGATGCTCGACCTGCACGGGGCGAAGGTGTGGATGGAATCGCTTGGAGCCTCGGCCTGGTTCGGCGGTATTGCGCTTTTGGTGAGCGATCTGGTGCTGCCGATTCCTGGCACCGTGGTGATGTCGGCGCTGGGCCTGATGTATGGCTGGTTTTGGGGCGGTGTCGCAAGTGTCACGGGCTCCATCTTGAGCGGCGTGCTCGCCTACGCACTCTGCCGGAAATTCGGCCACAAGCCCGCCCTCTGGCTCGCGGGCGAAGATGGCTTGGCGAAGGGCGAGCTGCTCTTCCGCAGCCAGCGCGCTGGCTGGATCGTCGCGCTTTCGCGCTGGATGCCCGTGCTGCCAGAAGCCGTGGCCTGTCTCGCTGGGTTGACGCGAATGCCTTTCCGTGTTTTTTTCATCGCGCTGTTGAGCGGCAGCATGCCTCTGGGTTTCACCTTTTCCATCATCGGCGCCTACGGTGTGGAGAGGCCAGGACTGGCGATTGGCCTCAGTGCCCTGGTGCCGGCTGGACTGTATGCGGCGACGGCAGTGCTGCTGCGGACTACCCGAAGCAAATGACTTGGGAAGCGGAGCGCCAGGAGCGGAGATTTTTAGTGAGTATCCAGTTTCTCGAAGCGCAGGAGATGCCGCCCGTCTACTTTTTCTTTAGGATGGAAGAGCCAGCCGGGCGATTCATTGAGCAGTTCCCAATTTGTCAGCATGAATTCCGGAAGAAACATGTCGCTGTT
>JANNQW010000273.1:0-2889 GCA_031400955.1 Verrucomicrobiota bacterium | reverse complement strand
TATTGACGAGATGCACACCTTGGTCGGCGCGGGCGCAGCGGAGGGGTCGATGGATGCCTCTAACATGCTCAAGCCCATGTTGGCGCGCGGTGAACTCCACGCCATCGGCGCAACCACCCTCAATGAATATCGCAAATACATTGAAAAAGATGCGGCGCTTGAACGACGTTTCCAGCCGGTCTTTGTGGATCAGCCCAGCGTCGAGGATGCGATCAGTATTTTGCGCGGTCTAAAAGAGCGCTACGAAGTCCATCATGGCGTGCGAATCCAGGATGGCGCGATCATTGCCGCCGCGACATTGAGCCACCGTTATATCGCCGACCGCTTTCTGCCGGACAAGGCCATTGATCTCGTGGATGAGGCAGCGAGTCGCATCAAGATCGAACTCGATTCCAAACCCACTGAGATTGATGTGATCGAGCGCGAGATCATGCAGCAGCAGATGGAGCGCGAGGTGCTCAAGAAAGAAAAGGATCCCGCCAGCCGCGAGCGTCTGGCAAAACTTGAAAAGGAAACCGCCGACCTTCAGGAGAAAGTTTCCGCGCTCAAAGCGCAGTGGATGAATGAGAAGGAGGCCGTCGGCGAAAGCCGGAAGATCAAGGAGGAAATCGAACGTCTGCGCATCGAACTGGAGCAGGCGGAGAGGCGCGGTGACCTGACGCGCGGCAGTGAGATCAAGTATGGCTTGATGCCGAAGCTGGAGCAGCAGATCAAGCATAGTAGTTCTGGGCTTCAGCCCGAACAAGACCATGAGCGAGCTAAAGCTCATCCTACTTTGCTTCGCGAAGAGGTCACCGAGGAAGACATCGCGAAGGTCGTCGCCGCCTGGACTGGCATTCCAGTATCGCGCCTGCAAGAGGGCGAGCGCTCCAAGCTCACGCATATGGAAGAGCGCCTCAGCAACCGGGTGATCGGCCAGAAACCTGCCATCAAAGCGGTGTCCAACGCCGTGCGCCGGGCGCGTGCCGGATTGCAGGACGAGAACCGGCCGATTGGAAGTTTCCTATTTCTCGGCCCTACGGGAGTCGGCAAGACCGAGCTCAGCAAGGCGCTCGCCGAATTTCTCTTTGACGACGAGAATGCGATGACGCGCATTGACATGAGCGAATACATGGAGAAGCACGCCGTCTCGCGGCTCATCGGCGCGCCTCCCGGATACGTCGGCTATGAGGAGGGGGGGCAGTTGACCGAGACCGTGCGCCGCCGTCCGTATAGCGTCGTGTTGTTTGATGAAGTGGAGAAGGCGCACCCCGATGTCTTCAATACGCTGCTCCAGGTGCTTGATGATGGCCGCATCACCGACGGTCAGGGCCGCACCGTGGACTTCCGCAACACAGTCATCATCCTGACCAGCAACATCGGCAGCCAGGCGATACAGGAAATGAGCAACGCCGAGCAACGCGAAGCCCTCGTGCGCGAGTCGCTCAAGCAGTTTTTCCGGCCCGAGTTTCTCAATCGCATCGACGAAGTCATCATCTTTGACCGGCTCGAAGCGCGCGATCTTGATGCCATCGTGAAGATTCAGCTTCAGCGGGTGGTTGAGCGATTGAGCAGGCAAAACATCACGCTCAACCTCAGTGACGATGCGGTGCGCAAGATCGCTGACGATGGTTATGATCCTGTCTATGGCGCACGCCCGCTCAAGCGCGCGATTCAGAAGCTGGTGCTCGATCCGTTGTCGCTGGAGATGCTCGACGGCAAATTCAAGGATGGCGACGTGGTCGAAGGCGTGATGGAGAAAGGCAGGGTAGTATTCAAGAAGTGATTGAAATCATTGTTTGAGACACTTGAGTTTGCGTCTAAGCATCGTCTCAGCGCATGACCTACACTGAGAAACTTCACGCCCGCATTCACGCGACTGGCTCCGGCTTGTGCGTGGGTCTTGATGTCCGTGCGACATCGGCTGATGAAGCTCGTGATTTTCTGCGTGAGGTGATCGCACACACCGCGCCCTTTGCGGCGGCGTTCAAACCGAATGCGGCCTATTTTGAAGCGCTGGGCTGGCAGGGGATGAAGCTGCTGGAAGAAATGCGCGAGATGATACCGTCGGAGATTCCGATCATTCTCGATGTGAAGCGTGGCGATATCGGCGACACGCAGCGCTACTACGCGAAGGCTTGTTATGATGTGATCGGCGCGGATGCGGTGACGCTGAACCCGTTCATGGGACGCGACACGCTGGAGCCGTTTCTGGAATATTCGGACAAGGGAATCTATTTGCTGGCTGTCACTTCGAATGCGGGCGCTCAGGACATCGAGATGCAGAAGGTGGGGGAGCGGCATGTTTTTGAGCTGGTCTGTGACATGCTCAAGGGTGCACTGCAGGCGGGGCTGGTCGTTGGACTGACCAACGCGGGCGACGTGCTGCAATACATCCCTGATGTGCCGCTCTTGATTCCGGGACTGGGCGCGCAGGGTGGTGATCTCGCGGGACTGAAGGGAACGGTGCGGAGTGCGCCGGTGCTGGTCAATGTATCGCGCGGCATTCTTTATGCGGAGCCGGAGAAATCATTTGCCGAGAAGGCGGAGTCCTGGGCGCGATTGATTGCCGGGGCGTGACTGTGCGGTTGCTGAACGCGTCTTCGTGACTAAAGTCACACTTGTCATGAGACGGCGAAAATTTGCACTGATGCTGGCGCTGATGATTCCGGGAAAACGGAGCCAAGCGCGAAGCAAGACCGATGCGTTGACTGCTGATCGCATCAAGTTGGCGGCTGACTATTCGGCGGCCCATCGCGGGAAGTCGCTGCTCATTCTTCAGCAGGGGAAAATTCTTCATGAATCCTATACGAATGGATGTCGCGCCAATGAGGCTCACAAAATTTACAGCGGAACGAAGTCGTTTTGGTGTCTGGCGGCGCTGGCGGCTGAGGAAGAGGGGATTCTCCG
>JANNQW010000272.1:0-9451 GCA_031400955.1 Verrucomicrobiota bacterium | reverse complement strand
TCGATCATCATCCACGAACTGGGCCACACTTTTATGATGCGGCACTACGGGGCGCAAGCTCACATTGTTCTCTACGCACTGGGTGGACTGGCCATTCCAAGCGTCCTTGAGGATTCCCTAGACTTAGTGAACCATGAATTTTGTGGATGATGCCCCCATGATAATTCGTCATCTCCCGACTTGACTCGTCATGCGGACTCCGCTCTGCCTCATTGGCTTGCAGGGTTTACGCATCAAATAAAGTATCTGTACTTTTTGTCATAACCCCTTGATATAGTGCGGATGAAGCCACATCGCCCGCTCCGATTCACACCGGCACTCAAATCTCATCGCTCGAAAAGCTCCGACAACGTTTCGCGCAGTTGCCTGATTTTCGGGTGGCAGGGCGCACGCTGCACCGGCTTGACGAGATGCTCATGATCGCCCTGTGCTCCATGCTATCGGATAACGACAGCTTTACAGACATGGAGGTCTTTACGAGCGCTCAAGATGCATCCTTCAAAAGGCTCAATGTGTGCCAAAAGAAAGCGCGCAGCCAGGGATGAACGAAATTTCCTGTCCCACAAGGTTGACAAATTGTGGGACGCCCGGCAAAGTGTCCTCAAAGAATATTTTATGGCAGAAGGAGTCAATGTCAGATTTGCCGGTGAACTCCAGCGGTTCATTCAAAATCGAATCAGTGCGTCGGGGCTTTACAGCTCGGCGAGCGAATACATCCGTGATCTCGTGAGACGCGATTACGAACGCGAGGAAGATCGCAAATGGCAATCGCTTCGCGAGATGCTGAAGGCTGGAGCCTCGGCCAATGAGTGTGAATTTACGGCGCTCGATGCAGACACCATCATCGTTGAAGCGAAGAATCGCAGAAAAAAGCATGCCGGCTAAAATTTATCCTGCTGCGAGGGAACGCATTCTCGATATCTGGGCCTATACGGAAAAGACATGGGGGGCGGATCAGGCGGATAAATATGTCCGGGGCCTGGTCGGCGCCATCAACGCGGCCAATGGCGAGCGTGATCGCTGGAGGCCCGTGGCAGATGCCGCGCTGGAAGGTGTGTTTTTCATACGCTACCAGCACCACTTCATTTTCTTTCGTGAATTGTCGGAAAAAATACCCGGCGTAATCAGCATCCTTCACGAAAACATGGACATACCATCACGTTTGAAAGAGGATTCGGAACGAGGCGGAGATGAATGAATCTTCGATTTTTTGCCCGCCGGCAGAAATCTACGTCGCCCCTTGTTCAGCCCACGTTCTTCGGATCCAGAGCATCGCGCAGGGCATCGCCCAGCAGATTGAGCGAGAGCAAGGTCGTGACAAAGAACGCACCGGGGAAGGCCAGCAGCCAGGGGCAGGTTTCCATGTTGCTGGCACCTTCCTGGATGAGCGATCCCCAGGAACTGCTGGGCGCCTGCACGCCTAGGCCTAGGAAACTAAGCACCGCCTCCAACAGCATGATGCCGGGGACGGTGAGGCTGGCGTAAATCACTACGGGGCCGACCACGTTGGGCAGCAGATGATGCACCAGAATGCGACCCATGCCCGCCCCGCAGGCGCGCGCGGCCAGGACGAACTCCTGATTTTTCAAGCCGAGCACCTGTCCGCGCACCACCCGCGCGGTGGTGAGCCATTCCACGGCGCCGATGGCGATGAAAAGCAGCAGCAGGCTGGGACCGCAGATGACGGAGAGCAGCACCACGAACGCGATGAAGGGAAAGCCATACAAGATGTCCACCAGCCGCATCATGGCGTTGTCCACATTTTTTCCAGCCAGTCCGGAGATCAATCCGTAAACGGTGCCGATCAAGTGGCGAGTTCCACGGGTTAGACTGTGTGATTCAGGTAATTGGGTAATGTTGTTGAGGGGGCTGCTCTTCAGGGGGGCAGCCCCCGAATTTTTTGCAACAAAGGAGCGCGGACTTTAGTCCGCATCCTCTTTCAATTAAAACGGGCTGTTGCGAAGCCGCGAAGTGAACCCCGTGCTCCCCTCCCCGCTTGCAAAAGCACGCGTCCTGCTCACTGTCGGCGATGCTCAAGTTCTCGCTCTTCGGCTTTCCGATCCACATCCACTGGTTTTTCTGGCTGAATACCACCTTGCTCAGCGGACACTTGAACGCCAGCTCACCGAGGCAGCTTCAAGCGCTGATCATCTGGGTCGCTGCCGTGCTGGTCTCGATCATCATCCACGAACTGGGCCACACTTTTATGATGCGGCACTACGGGGCGCAAGCTCACATTGTTCTCTACGCACTGGGTGGACTGGCCATTCCAGATCGCGGATTTCGGCGCGGACAAGATATCATGGTCAGCCTGGCCGGCCCGCTGGTGCAAATCGCGATTGGATTCGCGGCCAAATTCCTGCTGCAACACAGCACGGGCGATGCGTGGTGGATCCAGCTCTTTCTCAGCAACTTTATTTTCGTGAGCATTTTCTGGGGCCTGTTTAATCTGCTGCCCATCTTCCCGCTCGACGGCGGCCATGTGATGAACAGCTTCCTCGGACCGTCCTTCTACAAGATTACCATGTGGACCGGCGCCATCCTGGCTGCGGCGGTGGGTGTTTACTTATTCACCCGCACACAAAGCATCTTTAACCTGCTACTATTCGGGATGCTCGCCTGGCAGAATTTCCAGCGAGCCAATGGCGAGCAACCCACGCACTTCATGCGACCCGACTGATTTTTCCCAATACCATGACTGCCAACCTCAACGACCTCTTCACGTTGCTGCGCTTCGCCAGCGTTTCCACTGACTCCAAACACAATGCCGACACTCGCGCCGCCGCAGTGTGGCTGACGAACAAACTCAATAGCATCGGCCTGAATGCAACGCTGCACGAAACACCACGACATCCGGTCGTCATCGCAAAAAACAAGCACATCGCTGGCCGTCGCACTGTTCTGCTCTACGGGCACTATGATGTGCAGCCGGCCGAGCCCTTCAGCGAATGGCGCACCCCGCCGTTCGAGCCCACCATCGTGGGCGACCGCATCTGGTGTCGCGGCGCGACCGACAACAAAGGCCAGTTGATGGCTCATGTCGCCGGTCTGGAGAAAACCCTGCGCGAGCACGGCGATCTGCCAGTGAACCTGATCTGCCTCTTCGAAGGCGAGGAGGAAATCGGCAGCCCGAACTTGAAACCATTCCTCGAAGCTCACCTTAAAGATTTAAAATGCGACGTTGTCGCCATTTCCGACACCGGCATGGTCGCCGCTGGCAAAGGCACGTTCACCTACGGCCTGCGAGGCGTCGCCTGCTGCGAAATAATCGCGCGCGGTCCCTCCATCGATCTGCACTCTGGAATCTGGGGCGGTGCCGTAGCCAATCCGGTGACGATGCTGGCGCGGCTCGTCGCGAGTTTTCATGATGCCGATGGCAAAGTGCAGGTCGACGGATTCTACGACGATGTGCGGCCGCTCGCCGAGTGGGAACGGGCAGAGTGGCGCAAACTCGGCGAGACCGAAGCAGAAACCAAACAAATCACCGGGGTGCCGGAACTGTTTGGAGAAAAAGGTTTCACTGAACTCGAGCGCCGATGGGCGCGCCCCACGGCGGAGGTCAATGGCATCGGCGGCGGCTGGCAGGGCGAGGGATCGAAGACGGTCATCGCCAAGGAGTCGTTCGTAAAATTCAGCTTCCGATTGGTGCCCGACCAGCATCCGGACGACATCATAAAATTGGTGGCCGCCCACGTGAAGCAGCATCAGCCGCCCGGCGTGAGATTTGAAGTGAAGCTTGGGCACACCGGATTTCCCTACTTGATGGATCCGTCATCGCCACTGGGCCTGGCAGCGCAGAACGCGCTGGTGAAAACTTTCGGTGGCAAACCGGCCCTAATCCGCGAGGGCGGCAGCATCCCCATCGTGCAGACGTTCAAGGATGTGCTGGGCGTGGATACGCTCTTGCTCGGGCTTGCGCTGCCGGATTGTGCGGCACACGCGCCCAATGAAAACTTTCCCATCGCCAACTTCGAAACCGGCATCGCCTTGAATCAAAACCTGCTGCGCGAACTGGCGCTGTGATTTTTTTGCAACTGCGCGCGCAACTTTATCAGGCGCGTCTGGTTTGAGCATCTTGTTCCAATTCATATCCAAGGGCCGCAAGTCTGCGGATTGAGACATGGCGCAATTTCTTCAACCCACTAAACCCAACCGAATCACATGAAACCGAAACTGTTCCTCCTCGCCGCAGCCTTCAGCAGCGGCATCGCGTTGCTCAACGCCCAAGATGCGCCAAAACGCCCTCAAGGTCCAGGTGGTCCTGGCGGTGATCCAAAAGCCCGAATAGACGAGATGTTCAAAAAAATGGATGCCAATGGCGACAGCAAGATTACCAAGGATGAGTTTATGGAGTCTTCCAAAAAAGAAGCCGAAGCGCACTTCAACAAACTGGACGCCTCGGGTTCCGGTTTCGTCACCAAGGACCAACTCACGGATGCCATGCGCCGCATGCGCGAAGGTGAGGGCGGTCAGCGCCGCCCCGAAGGATTTAACAAACCCGAAGGCGCTGGCGGTGGAACGCGCCCGCGTCCCGGTGGCGATAACAACGCGCCCGGCGGTAATCCCCTGCCCCCGCCAGCGGAAGGCAACAACGGCGCCCGGGGCGCTCCCGGCGGACAGGGAGGTTCTGGAAAACTTGGCGGTGGCGGCATCGGTGATCTTTTCCGCAAAATCCAAGAGAACGGCTCCGTGACGAAAGAGGATTTCTCAAAAATGTCCGACGAGCAGTTCAAACGCATGGACACCAATGGCGATGGCAAAATCACCAAGGAAGAGATGGAAGAGGTCGGCAAGAAAATGCGCGAATTGCGCGGCGCACAAGGCGGCGCCGAAGGCGGCATCCGGCGCCCGCCCTCAGACGATCGGCCAAAACGCCCGGAAGCAAATTGACCAGACACCCTGAGTCACACAGTTCGACCCCGCGAATCTCAAGGCGGTGCAGATGTTTCATCTGCACCGCTTTTTCTCGCCGACCCCGCCCGCAATACCGGAGCTGCTGCGAATCGACTCGTCAATTACCCTTCAGACTAAAAGTTTTTATTCTCGTTCTTCACCGGAGCCACCGGGCCGCCACCAGACAATCTGTCGCGTAAAACTTGCATGATGTCCGCAGGCAGAAAGCGCCCAGGATGCGCGGCATAATGTCTAATGCAAAGCCCTGCCACAAAGGCCATGATGATGAAGACTAGGATCGCAATGAACCCGGAGCAGCCCGCTGACTGGCTGGAAGTAGCAAGCGTGTAACTGGGGCGCTTCCCGGGTTTAGGCGCAAGTCCTGGGGCTCCATTAGTGGTTTTCACCTCGGCGGCTATTTTCCCCGCTTTTGCCTCTTTAGCGTGATAGATGGCAGGGATATCTCCGAAAGAGAGACGGTCCCCATCTTCGAGCTTTGCCTCGTCAACCTCGACCCCGTTGATTTTGGTGCCGTTGGTGGTGCCGTGATCCAAAACAAAATGGGATCCCCCCCGGCGTTTGATGACAGCATGATTTATGGATACCGAAGGACACGGTAGCGTGATGTCACTCTCCTTGTGTCGGCCGATGGTAACAGTATCCGCGAGCAACTCAGCCTCGATCTCATTGCCGTCCTCCAAAGTGAAGATAATGCGCGCCATATTTGGGGTGGAAGTTTGAGAAAATTCTTAGAGTCGCTGAAATGTGCATTGTCCCGGCTGGAAAACCGGTGTAGCGGTCGAAGACCATAAAGATTTCTTGCATGAGTGCTAATGCTTTTTTTACATCTACCGCAGTGCCACGCGTCTTATTCCAGGCGCTGATTCTCGCAGCCGGTCTACTACTGCTAGCTGCTGGTGCCCGAGGTGATGATACCGCAGAAGCGGAAATGGCCGTCGCCAAACTGGTGCATCCACTGGAAAAGGCCGGCTATGATTTCCGCGCAGACGTATGGGAGCGGGAGTTGAAACCCGACCTCGGCAAGGCGGTTAGACTTCAACTTTTCAAGGGCAATGAATACAAGGTCTGCATCGCAGTGTCTGAGCGTGCCGGAGTCCAGATTGAGGGTCATGTCTTGGACGTCGATGGTGAGAAAGTTGAAGCCGCCGCAGACAAGCTTGGTTGGGGCGTGGTTCTGACAGTTAAACCAAAACACACCGGCGTCTATATAGTGACCATCCGTCAGGAGGGTGGCAAGCCCAAGCCCGTGACCTGCACGATGATCATGGGTTACAAGTGACCCCGCTGAAATTCGCGGCGCAAACTTGACAAAGCCCCTAGTCCAGCTAAACAGACCCGCTCCAATCTTTCCGCCCAGCCACCCATGCCGAACATTCGTTCCTCCAAAAAAGACGTCCGCAGAACACTGACTCGCACCCTGCGCAACCGTGCCGCCAAAAGCCGCATCCGCACCTTCCGCAAGCGCGCGCTTGAAGCCTTGAAGAGTGGCGACACCAAAGCAGCGCAGACCGCCTACAACGAATTTTCCTCCGCCGCCGACAAAGCTGCCAAGGGTAATACGATTCACAAAAACACGGCATCGCGTCTCAAAAGCCGCCTGGCCCTGAAGTTTAAGTCTGCCCCGGCGGCGAAATAAATCCGCCCGCGGCTGGTGGAAAGATAGCGACCGTCTTCCACGCCCGAAGCGTATCCTGTGTCATGAACGCAAGATTGGAGCTTGGGCTTGAGTGCAAATCATTATTCCCATCACACTATCGTCCGCCCTCTTAATATGTGCCCCGCAGAGCAACCCATCAACGAACGCTCACGCCAGGCGGCGAAAATTCAGGAGAATCCGCAAGACTATAAAGTATGCGAAGGCTGTGGCTCCATCGTCACCTCTCGCACCACCGCCTGCCCAAGCTGCCACGCCTACCAATTCGATCTGGGAGAGCAGCGCGTAATCAAACAGGCGCGAGCGCTCGCACGACGCAGTGCGAATTCTGTTCTGTCTTCAGACTTGGCCTGATTCGTGCTTTTAGAAGCTTTCTCTAATATATTCACGGTAGGGAAACACCCCATTTCATTTGTAAAAACATCAATAAGGAATCTTGACAACTTCACCCAATTCGATTTTATGAGCCAAGTCAACTTGGCTCCTCCCACCAAGACAACCAACCAAACACACACACACTCAGTAACCATGAAACTCAACTCCCTCATCACCACCATCTTGAGCGTGGCTTTTGCCACCTCCTCATTCGCCGGCACTAGCTCCGGCAAGGCCACCACCACCGTCGCACCTATCGCCGAAGAAAAGTCCCTCGGTTACTCGGCCTCCATCGGCTATGATACCAACTACGTCTATCGTGGCGTCAACATCGCGACCAACCTCGTCAGCGCCAGCATCAACGCTCCGATCTCCCTCGACTCCGTCAGCAAAGATCTCACCTTGGATCTGACTGCTTGGTATGGCGCATCGGATGATGCAGTCCCTGCCTTCGGTGGTGGTGACTACCAGGAACTCGACCTCATCGCGGCATTGAACAAGAAAATCGGCGCAGTCACCGTAGGACTCAGATACGAGCACTACTTCTTCTTCTCTGACGTTCACCACGCAGCAGTCAAGGACATCAATGAGCTCGGTGTCACGCTCGCGACCTCCATCAAGGGCCTCGACCTCGCGGCCTATGTCGGTTACGACTTCACGGCCGAAGGCTGGTATTATGAAGGTTCGGTGTCCCACACCTTCAAGATCAATGATTGGCTCAGCCTCGTCCCCGGGGTACTGATCTCCTTCGGCACCGACTACTACGGCGTTGACGGTGGCAATACCATCATGCCCAGCCTCGCTGCTCCGATCAAGCTTTCCAAGAACGCCACTCTCACCCCTTACATCGCTGGCAACCTGCCCTACGGCAGCCTTGACGGCCTCGGTGAAGAGTCCCGCGTTTACGGCGGCGTCGCCCTCAAGGTGACCTTCTAATTCAGTCTCCGACTGATCATCAGTCTGCCAAAACCCCTCCGGTTCACGCCGGAGGGGTTTTTTTTGCTTCACTAAATCACTTTTCCCAGCCAGCGTTTGGTTCCCGCGCGCCTCGCGTCTATCATCACCCGCATGTCCGCAGGCCATCACGCCCAGCCTAATCTCTTCGAGGAATCCACGCCCGAAGCGCAGGATTCTGCCGGACATCCGCTCGTCGCCCGCGTCCTCATCGAGGACGCCGCGCTGGAACTCGACTACGCAATCCCCGAGGCGCTCGCCGCTCGCGTTCAACTTGGCACCCGCGTTCATGTGCCCCTCCAACGCCAGCGCGCCGCAGGCACCGTAGTCCAGTTGCTGCCGGACTCCACGTATCATGGAAAACTCAAACCCATCCACGATACCATCGGCACCCGCCCCGTTTTCCCAGAGAACCTCCTCAAGCTCGCCCACTGGGCTTCCACTTACTACCTCTGCCCCTTGCGCATCGTGCTCCGTGCCATGCTTCCCGAGTCGGTCCGAAAAAAACCGGAATCTTTTCTCTCCGACAGCCATCTCACTCTCGCCCGGATGCCGGACGCCGCCGAGATGGTAAAGCTGCATAAATCAGCACCCATTCAGGCCCGCATCATCGAGATGCTCCACGACCACAAAGGCCCCACCGCGCTCAGCGAACTGCGCAAGGAATTGCCGCGCGCCACCCAAGTCGTCCACATTCTGGTTAAAAAAGGCATCGTCGATCGCGCCGAAGTCCGCGTGGAGCGCGACCCGTTCCATGACGAAGAATTCATCGCCAATGCACCCCACACGCTCACCGACGAACAAGGCGTCGCACTCGATAAAATCCTGGCCGCGCTTCATCCTTCATCCCTCACCCCTCATCCTTTCCTCCTCCACGGCGTCACCGGCAGTGGCAAGACGGAAATCTATCTTCAAGCCATCGCCAAAGTCCTGGAGCAGAAAAAAACCGCGCTCGTCCTCGTCCCGGAGATCAGTCTTACGCCGCAGACCATCGAACGATTCAAAGCCCGCTTCTCCGAGGGGCACCAGCGCATCGCAGTCCTTCACAGCCATCTCTCCGACGGCGAACGCCACGACGAATGGTATAAAATTCACGAAGGCCGCGCCGACATCGTCATCGGCGCCCGCAGCGCCATCTTCGCCCCGCTGGAAAACATCGGCATCATCATCGTGGACGAGGAACACGAACCCTCCTACAAGCAGGAGGAATCACCACGCTACCAGGCGCGCGATCTCGCCGTGGTGCGCGCGAAACTCGAAGGCTGCGTCTGCCTCCTCGGCAGCGCCACACCCTGCCTCGAATCCTTTGAAAATGCCCAGACCGGAAAATACGACCTGCTGAAACTTACCAGGCGCACCGACGGCAAATCCATGCCGCTCATCCGCATCGTGGACATGCGCCTCGAACGCCGCCGCACGAAAGACGGATTCAGCATCCTGAGCGACCGCTTGCGCATCGCCGTCGAACAACGCCTGGAAAAACAGGAACAGGTCATTCTTTTTCTCAACCGCCGCGGTTTCAATACCGCCCTTACCTGCCTAAAATGCGGCGAG
>JANNQW010000271.1:0-2383 GCA_031400955.1 Verrucomicrobiota bacterium | reverse complement strand
TGGTCTTGCGCGTAAGGCGGGCCACAGTATGCCTGTCGCCCGCCATGGAACGCTTACATCGGCATGTCTTGCTGGTCCGGCGGGATGACATCAGAGGACGTCAGGACCACTTCGCTATTGGACTTGTTTTCCCACCAGTGGCCATGGAAATCGCCAAATTCCGGCGTCCATTCTCCCGCCCGGTGCACGATCGGAACGGAGCAGGAATTGCTGTGTTCGACGATTTCACCCTTGACGATGTAGACGATCGAAGGACGGTCATTGTGGAAATGCGTCGGCACGAAGCCGCCGGGGCCTATGGTGAGACGCCGCGTCCGCAGCAACAGATCACCGACACCGCGCCAACCTTTGAGAGGGATGACAGCCAGCGTTTCGCGCTTCAGGTGCTTTTCCGCAATATCCTCAAGTTTGCTCGGAGTTTTGAGTACCTTGTCTGCCGGACATTCGCCAGCCTGCACCTGGGTTGCTCCAAGTGCTGTGATCCCTGCAATCGTGACAGCTGCCAGCAATGGCCGCATGGCAAAATGGTTCATGAAATCCATGTTCGATCCTCCTGATCGCAGTGGCGAAAAATCTCACTGCTCGCCTCCAAGGAGTAATCAACTGCGTCCAGATGTTAAAATACGAACTCCCTTCCGAGACGATAGCGATCCGCTATCACCAGACCAGCGGCACTGACGCATTCCCCGCATAGGCGGTTGCTATGGAGTTCGAAGGCAATCGGCATTTTCTTTCGTGAAGCCGCCAATCCAGAGTTTGATCGGAGCGTTCGCTGCTTCAGCCGCTGCGCAACATTGCAGAAACAGGAGGGTTGCATCATGAATCGTCAGAATAACATCCGAGCCAGGGTCATCTCATCCGGTGCGGCTGAGCCGCAAGCCATCGTGACGAAGAAGATCAATATCGCTTTGCAAGGTGGTGGCGCGCATGGCGCCTTCGGATGGGGCGTTTTGGATAAGTTGATGGAAGATGGTCGGATCGACGTCGAGGCAATGTCTGCAACCAGTGCAGGCGCCATGAATGCGACGGTCTTCGCATATGGCTTCATGAAAGGCGGACGGGAAGGGGCGCGCGAAAGCCTGGAGCTTTTCTGGCGCAGGACCAGCGATGCCGGAAAGATGTCCTCGCCAGTACAGTCCTCACCCATTGATGCCTGGTTGCGCGCCTTTGGGATGGACCCTGAGCCACTGGCCTATCGTGCGTTTGAAATGATGACGCACATGATGTCTCCCTATGAATTCAATCCACTGAACTTGAACCCGTTGAAGACGGTGCTGACCGATACGGTCGATTTCGATGAGCTGCGCCAAGGCGCCACGACCAAAGTGCGCCTTTGCGCCACGAGCGTGCGCACCGGAAAACCGCGGATATTCAAGAATGAAGAGCTGACGGCGGAGGCGGTTCTCGCGTCAGCGTGTCTGCCACTCGTCTTTCAGGCGGTCGAAGTGGACGGTGAGCATTATTGGGACGGCGGCTACATCGGCAATCCCGCGATTTATCCGTTGATCTACGATTCCGGTTCGTCGGATATCCTGATTGTTCATATCAATCCCATTGTTCGTGAGGAGCTGCCGAGGCGTTCCGCCGATATCATGAACCGGGTCAACGAAATCAGTTTCAATTCTTCCCTCATGCGCGAGATGCGGGCCATTGCCTTTGTCTCGAAGCTGATCGACGATGACTGGATAAGGCCAGAGATGAAGGATCGCCTTAGCCGAGTTAACATGCACGCCATACGTTCTGATGATGTGATGAGCGCCTTTTCGGTCGCGAGCAAATTCAATACCGACTGGGATTTCCTGACCTATCTGCGTGATCTCGGTCGAGAAGCAACGGCCCTTTGGCTCGATACGCATTTTGATGATGTCAATGTGCGTTCGAGCGTTGATGTTCGCGGAGAGTATCTTTGATTGGACCGGCCCCGGAAGCCGCGCCAACAAGAGTGCATCCGGACTTCAGTGTGTAGCCTGTAAGACAAGGAAGACGAGCCGTGCGCCTGAAAACAGCAGTGACGTTTCTGGTGCTTGGCGGCACGTTGCTTACCGCATTGCCATTGCAGTGGGTGTGGTGGCGCACCGCACGCGAAGCAAGCTTCGAACTCGTCGACGCCTTGAGCCAGCAGATCACCTCGACTGTCCAGCGCGAGTGGTGGGAGCGTGTTGCGGCGGCCGAGGCGGCGCATGGTGTCGCGGCGTCTCTGCTTGATGTCAACCCCACCCAAGAAGCGATATCGCGCGCACTTGGCGCCGCGCTGAAAGCGACGCAGGTTCCGTCCGCACTGATGTTCGAGGACAAGGTGGCCGGACGGGTCCTGGCAACAAGGGACGGGGCGGGCAAGATGACCATGCGTCTGCTGCCCTCTGCCGAACGGACCGTTGAACCG
>JANNQW010000270.1:0-3455 GCA_031400955.1 Verrucomicrobiota bacterium | reverse complement strand
GCCGTGCTCATCGGCCCGAACAATTGCGGGAAGACGAGCGCGTTGCAGGCCATCGCGCTGTGGAGCATCGGCCTGCGGACATGGAAGATGGAGTCGGAGAACTCGAAGGCGGAGAAACGCAAAGGCAAGGCATTGAACCGGCTGAGCATTCTGTCGGTGCCCGTGCCCAAGACGCGTCACTTCTGGCACAACCTAAAGACGGGGAACAAGGATCTGCGGATTACGGTAGGGGTGGACGTAAAGGGCCAGCCGTCGCCGGTGACGATGATTTTCCGCCATCATGCGAGCGATGAACTGGTGTATTGCGAACCCGCGACGGAAACACTGGAGAATGAAGCTGTCTTCCAAACGGCAGCATCACTCGATGTGTCTCTCCTGTATCCCATGTCCGGCATTTCGGCGGATGAGGCGGTGATCCTGCCCAAGCGGATTGAGTTTCTGATGGGCCGGGGCAGCACGGCGGAGGTGCTACGAAACATCTGCCTGCAAGTGCTCGATAAGACGCCGGGAGACTGGCAGGAGATTACGGAGCTGATGCAGCGACTATTCCACGTGAAACTCGGCCAGCCGCAGGGAAACGAGAAAGGCGGGGTGGATCTCGCTTACGAACAGGACGGAACGAGCGGAGAGATGGACCTCGGGCTCTCTGGGCGCGGTTTCCAGCAGATGCTACTGATTTTTTCCCACCTTTATCTACACAAGGGGAGTGTGCTGCTGATTGATGAGCCGGACGCGCATCTGGAAATCCTCCGGCAACAACAAGTCTATGTCCTCCTGCGCGACATCGCGCACCGGAATGGCTGCCAGGTGATCATGGTGACTCATTCGGAGGTGGTCCTGCGCGAGGCGTTGGATACGAACCTGACGCTAATCCTCGGCGGGCAGGTCGAAAATCTGGCAACGAAGACGACTATCACGAATGCGCTGAAACATTTCGGGGCCGAGCACTATGTGAAGGCGCGCGAGACCGGCCATGTCTTCTATGTGGAGGGCAGCACGGATGTGGACATGCTGCGGGCCTTTGCCGACAAGCTGGAACATCCGGTGATGGCCGCGCTGGACGACGGCGCCCGGCTGAATGTGTATTACCTACAAGACAACTTCCCCGGGGCGGAACGCAGCCAGGACGAGGAACTGGAGCGCGTGGAAGGCGGTTACGGCATGAGCGCTGCCGAGCACTACCATGCGCTGCGCAGCATGATCCCGGAACTGCGCGGGCTGATGATTCGAGACAGCGATGGGAAGCAGCAACGTGAAGGCAACCAAGCTGCGCTGGAGATCCGGGTGTGGAAACGCTACGAGCCGGAAAACTACTTCATCACGCCGGAACTGCTACTGGCCTGGGCGGACAAGCAAATGCCGGGAGAGGATTTATTTGCCCAAACGCGGCAGCGGCTCCTCGACGGGCTGATCCTTGAACAGGTGTTTGATGGCGGTGCCGAGGACTTCGCAAACTATCAGAAGCTCGACGCCTCTACCCGAAAGACACTCTGGCGGGCACAGACTCAGAATAAGAAACTGAGCTTGTTCGCCGAGGAGTTCTACCGTCGCCTCGCGAATGAGACGGGCACCCGGATGCTGGCGAGAAAGGGAGATTTGCACGAACTAGTGGCACTTTGCGATCCCGCCGATCTCAACGGAGAAGTGCGTGAGAAGCTGGATGCGATGCAACGACTGCTGAACGGCTGAAGCATCCGCCATGAAAACAGACACCACCGAAAAAGGACTTGAAACCCTGATCATGCGGCACATGACCGGGACGGATGGCTTGTCCTCCGCTGCGGCGGGAGTTGTGGCTGAGGCCGCGCCAGCCAAGGGCGGCAGCGGCTGGTTGGCTGGAAATGATGCTGCGTATGACCGCGAGTTCGCGGTGGATTCGGAGCAGTTGTTCACCTTCCTCATGACCACGCAGCCGGAGGAATGGGCGAAGCTGGGCATCGCGAATTACAAGGACAAGCAAGGCATGGCGCGGCAGAAGTTTCTCGCCCGCCTGCAAGGGGAGATCACACGTCGCGGGGTGATTGATGTGCTGCGGCACGGCATCAAGCACGGGGCGCTGAGCTTTGACCTGTTCTACGGCAAGCCCTCGGCGGAGAACGCGAAGGCGGTGGAGCGCCATGCGAAGAACCGGTTTAGCATCACGCGGCAACTCCACTTCAGCCGGGAGAACAAGCGCTCGCTGGATTTGTGCGCCTTCATCAACGGGCTGCCGGTGATAACCTTTGAACTGAAAAACAGCCTGACCAAGCAGACGGTGGAGGACGCAATCGAGCAATACAAACGCGACCGCGATCCCCGCGAGACACTGTTTCAGTTTGGCCGCTGTGTCGTTCACTTCGCGGTGGATGATCATGAAGTGGCGATGTGCACCGCGCTCAAAGGCAAGGGCGGTATGGCGAAGGACTCGTGGTTCCTGCCATTCAATCAGGGCTGGAACGACGGGGCTGGCAATCCGCCAAACCCGGATGGCATCAAGACGGATTACCTCTGGAAGCGCATCCTCACCCCGGCGCGGCTCACCGAGATTCTGGAGAACTACGCCCAGGTCGTGGAGGAGGAGAACCCGAAGACGGGCAAAAAGAAGCAGGTCCAGATTTTTCCCCGCTACCATCAGCTCGATGTGGTGCGGATGATTCTGGCCGACGTGCAGGAGCACGGGGCGGGCAAGCGCTACCTCATCCAGCACAGTGCGGGTAGCGGGAAGTCGAACTCCATCGCGTGGCTGGCGCATCAGTTGATCAGCCTGACGAAGGACGGGAAGACGGTCTTTGATTCTGTCATCGTCATCACGGATCGCCGCATCCTCGACAAACAAATCCGCGAGACGATCAAGGGCTTCGCCCAGGTGGGTAGCGTCATCGGCGCGGTGAAGGAAGGCGCGGGCACTTCCAAGACGGAGCAGCTCACGAAGTATCTCAAGGACGGCAAGAAGCTCATCATCTCCACGGTGCAGACCTTTCCCCATGTGCTCGACACCATCGGCGATGAACATCGCGGCGGGAAGTTTGCCATCATCATCGACGAGGCGCATTCCAGCCAGAGCGGCAAGACTTCCTCCGCTGTCAGTCAGGTGGTGGCGGACAGTGAAGACGAGATCAACGACGCCCTCGACGAGCGCATCAAAAAGAAAAAACTCGCCAAGAACGCCAGCTACTTCGCCTTCACCGCGACGCCGAAGAACAAGACGCTGGAGATGTTCGGCGTGCCGTATTCCGAAGGCGGCGAGGTGAAGCACCGTCCTTTCCACGGCTACACGATGAAGCAGGCGATTCAGGAGGGCTTCATCCTCGACGTGCTGAAGAACTACACGCCGGTGGAAAGCTACTACCGCCTCGCCAAGACCGTGGAAGGCGATCCCGAGTATGACGTGAAGAAGGCCCGCAAGAAGCTGCGCGTCTATGTGGAGAGCCACAGCAAGGCCATCCGCGACAAGGCGGAGATCATGGTGGACCACT
>JANNQW010000269.1:0-18092 GCA_031400955.1 Verrucomicrobiota bacterium | reverse complement strand
TAAACCAAGCGTCATAATTTCACTGTGCTCGCCATTTTTCTGCACCTGAGATTTTTGGGTTCCGTGCACAATCTCACGCGGGGGATCGAAGGCCGCCAGATCCGGCGCCGGGTCCAACGCGCGTTCCGCCATGCCGTGATTCGATGCTGCCCATGAGGCATACTCCTTGGCATGACAGTCGCGGCAAGTGGCCGAGCCACCGTATTGCGCGAAGGCGCTCGCTTCGTTTTCCAGGACAAACTTTGTTCCTGCTGGTCTCGCCGGTGACAAAGCGGCGCTGGGATCGCTCCGCAGGGAAAGCCACCATAGTGCGCCTCCCGCGATCACGACGACTGCCGCGATCCAGAGGGCAGGACGCGCGCTGCTTGTATAAGGGAGAGATGCCGCGCGCGGAGCTTCTGCTTGTGGCTGGGATGGCAGTTTCCGTTTCATCAGGGAAGTCCGAAACTAGCAGGCGCCATGCGGGACGCAAACCTCCAGAGGTCCCGGCACGGTGATAGCTCGAAAATACTGCATTCACAATCTGCATGATATGCGTTATGCTGCCTGCATGAAACCAGCGAAGCCCCTGATCTGGAGTTGCTTGATCTTGTTTTTTGCGCCCGTGATGAGCGCACAGCAGGAGAGCTTCGATGCCGATGCATTCCAGCAACTCGCCGGGCGTGGCAATGCCGACGCGCAATTTGAACTCGGCGTTCGCCTGCTGAGTGGCGAAGGATTGCCCAAGGACGTCGATAAGGCGGTCGAGTGGCTGCAGAAGGCCGCAGCGCAGCAGCACCCCGGTGCCATGAATGCCATGGGGACTCTTTTCGAAGAAGGCGCGGGCGTTCCCAAGGACGAGAAAAAAGCAATCGAGTGGTATGAGAAATCCGCGAAACTTGGATTTCCACTCGCGCAGATGAATCTGTCCGAGTCTTACGAAAAAGGCAGAGGCGTGACCAAGGACGAAAAGTTGGCCATGGAGTGGCTGGCGAAGGCCGCGCATCAGGACTTTCCGTATGCCCAGGCTGCGTATGCTTGGAAGCTGGAACACGGCCAGGGAATTGCAAAAAATAATGTCGAGGCCGCATCGTGGTATTTGAAAGCTGCGCAGCGAGGGCTCATCGCCGCGCAGACTCATCTCGCTTATATGTACTACACCGGCGCGGGAGTGCCGCTGGATTACCGCCGGGCGGAGGCTTGGTATCGCTTCGCCGCGCGCTCGGAAGATCCTTGGGCGCACAACGACCTGGCGTGGTTTCTCTCTACCTGCCCGGACCTGAATCATCACGACCCGGAGTCAGCGATCGAATTCGCGCGATCCTCTGGAGACAAGCTGAGCGGGAAGCGCTATGAAGTCCTGGACACGCTGGCTGCTGCATATGCTCGTGCGGGAAAGTTCGGCGAAGCGGTGCAGACGCAGATGAAGGCTCTGGTCATGTTCGATGAAGACAAGAACAGCGAAATTACGCCCGAGGAACGCGCCAAGCTCGAGAAGGAGCTGGTCAACCGGCTTGGCCTCTACAAGAAGCAACATCCCTATTCTGATGAGGAGGTAAAACCAGACTCCAACACCAAGCCCATGATTGAGGACCGGATCCTCCAAGAGCAGGAATTGCCGCGAAAGAAAAAACGTTCACCGAAGGGCTACGACTCGCAGAGGCCGGTGGTGAGCTGAACTGTTGTGGCTTTGCGCTGGTAAAATCTTCGGGTTCGGCTACGGATCGCATTCCGCATGGACGCACCTCAAGCTCAAGAACCCACCGAATCCGAACTGCTGCGCCTGCGCCGCGAGAAACTTGACGCCATCCGCGCCAAGGGCATTGATCCCTTCGGCGCACGCTTCGACGCATCGCATCAGCCCGGCGCATTGCGAAAAGATTTCCAGCCTGATCTCGAGGTGAAAACCGCAGGCCGCATCACCGCGCGACGCGACATGGGCAAGTCCATCTTCTTCGACGTCTCCGACTTCACCGGGCGCATCCAGTGCTATCTCAACGTGAAGGACTGCGGGTCGGAGCTTTTCGATTTATTTAAACACCAGATCGACATCGGCGACTGGGTCGGCGTCACGGGAAAAACCTTTGTCACTAAAATGGGCGAACCCTCGGTGCATGCGGCGACGTTCACCGTGCTCAGCAAGAGCCTGCGTCCTCTGCCCGATAAATGGCACGGCGTGCAGGATCGCGAGATCAAATATCGCCAGCGTTACCTCGATCTCATCAGCAACGAACGCAGCCGCGACATCTTCGTGCTCCGCAGCCGGATGGTCGCGGAGATCCGAAGCTACATGCAGGATCGCGGCTTCCTCGAAGTGGAAACACCGATGATGCAGGACGTGCCCGGCGGCGCGGCGGCCACGCCTTTTGAGACCTACTTCCACGCGCTGAGCCAGCCGATGTTTCTCCGCATCGCCCCGGAACTTTATCTGAAGCGGCTGCTGGTTGGCGGCTTTACGAAAATTTTTGAGCTCAATCGCAATTTTCGCAATGAAGGCCTGAGCAGGCGGCACAATCCGGAGTTCACCATGTTGGAGGCATACTGGGCTTTCGCTGATTTCGAGCTGATGGCGGAACTGGTGGAAGGCATGATCTGCCATCTCGCGGAGAAATTCTGTGGCGGACTGCTTGTCGAGCACAAGAACGAAGAAGGTGTTGTCAATCGAACTATCAATCTTGCGCGCCCATGGAAACGCACGCCCTACCGCGACCTCATCATAGGCGTTGCGGGTGCGAATTGGTTTGATATGACCACCGAAGAGAAGAAGGTGCGCTGCGCAGAACTCGGCGTGGAGATCAGTCCCAACATGGAGGACTACGAGGTGACGCAGCACGTCTTTGAGAAGCTCGTCGAAGAGAAATCCTTCGATCCGCTCTTTGTGACGCATTGTCCGAAGGAGTTGGTGCCGCTCGCGAAGCAAAACCTGTCGGACGACAGCGTGGTCGACGTCTATGAACTCGTGATCAATGGTGTTGAAATCTCGCCTGGTTACAGTGAACTGAATGATCCCATCGTCCAGCGCGAGCGACTCGAACACCAGGCTGGTGAGGAGACGCAAAAGATTGACGAGGAATTCATCACTGCGTTGGAATACGGCATGCCCTCGGCAGGGGGCATCGGTGTTGGTATTGACCGTCTCATCATGATGCTCACTGGCGCGGAAAGCATCCGCGACGTGGTCTTGTTTCCCTCGTTGAAGAGAAGGTAGAAGAGACTGACGCTAGAGCGGTTAAAATAATTTCGTGGCCGTTTGCCGTGCGCGCTGGAGTTTTTGGAGCGCACGCGCCCCGCGTGCTGAAGTCTGCGCTCTCGCGGACTTCCTGCGAATGTCCCCTGACGATATGACACCATGGGCATGCGTCTAGCCCTTCGCGGGGCGCGTGCACTCCAAAAGGTCTCGCACAAAATGAAAATTGCATCGTGGAAACGGACACGCTATTTATTAAACTGCGCTAACTCTGCGAAAGCGCTGCGCCACGCGGAATCATCTCCGCAAAAATCATTCTTCCGGCACTGGTTTGCAGGGTGCTGCTGACGGTGACGGCGACCGTTTCACCCAGAAACTTGGCACCGTGATTCACTACGATCATGGTGCCATTCGGGAGATAACCCAGGGCTTGATGCTTTTCCTTGCCAGGTTTCACAAGGGCGAGGTCGAGTTCGTCACCGGGACAGAGCTCCGGCTGAAGCGCTACCGTGAGTTCGTTGAAATTCAGCACACTGACGCCGCGAACCCGCGCGACCTTGCCGAGGTTTACGTCGTTGGTCAGCAGGCGCGCGTTAAGTTCGCGTGCGAGTGTGACCAGCAGTGTATCAACTGGCTCCTCTTGCTGCACGCCATTTTCATGGACAGAGAGATTGACGCCGCGAGTTTCGCGCAACTGCTGCACACAGTCGAGTCCGCGCCGACCCCGCGCACTCTTGATTTCGTCGCGTGAATCAGCCAGGAGCTGAAGTTCATCGAGCAAAAAGCGTGGGATGACAAAGTTTCCGGTCAGAAAACCAGTGGCAAAAACTCCAGGCAGCCGGCCGTCGATAATGATGTTGGTGTCCAGCAGCATCGGCTCGCCTTCGGACGCATCACGACGGAATCGGACATAAGGAATGATGAAACAGAACTGGTCTCGTTCACTGCGCAGGGCGAGAGTAATGCCCAAAAAGCCGAAGACGAGATAAACGCCAGCTTCGATGATGCTGCGAATGGCATCTGAATCTTCATGATTCCGGAACCACGGCAGGTCGAAGATGCCGATCTTGGTCACGAGCCAGGCGCAGAACAATCCTGTCATGAGTCCAAGAGTGCTGAAGGAGAATTCGCGAAACGAGAATTTGGCCAGCAGCGCATCCACTGACACGAATAGCGCGCCGGTTGCGGCACCGCCGAACGTTCCTATCCAGATCGGCTGCTTGAATCCTGAAGCGATGGCCGCTCCCAGCAATACTGCCAGGGTGAAGAATAAAGTGCGGGCAAGCCGGATGGACCAAGAGGGTGACATGGGGAAATCAGAAGCTACAAAATAAAAATCACAAGTTCCAATAACATTGATTATTCATCAACGAAATGCTCAGCGTTTGGTTCCAGTCAGTGGGCGTGTCCCACGCGGGGGTTCGTCTTTCTTTGCGCTTTCACCTTTGCCGGTGTCGTCGCGATAGCGGAAGATGCCGTGCTCGCGGAGGTTGGTGATGAGTGTTGTGAATTCGTCCTTGAGCTTTGAATCCTTCAACAGTGCGGGAAGCAGACCCTGGCCATTGCGAATGTCTCCAGCGGCGCCACCGAGGGCGGCGGCACTTTTATCAACCGTTTTCATCGCGGAATCGGCACTGTCCATGACCTTGTCAGCTTTGGTGACGACGCTGTCGAATTTTGTGAAAGCCGGGTCGAGTTTCTTCATGCTGTCCTCAAAAGTCTTGGCGGCGCTTTTAAGACTGGCCACCGCGCTTTTGAGATCGGTGCTGGTTTCGTCATTGAGGGTTTTTTCATCAAGCCGTGTGACAACGTTGTTGAGGTGCTTGAATGACTCCTTGAGGTCTTTTGTCGCCGTGTCTGAGAGGACGCCCTCGTTCAGCTTCTTCAAGACTTCCCGCAGATCCTTGATGGCGGCACGGATGTCCTCCAGCGCCACGTCCGCCTTCTGGCTGAATTCTTTGGCGGTGTTTTGCAGTGCTCCTAGTCCGGTTGACGGGACGCCTTGAATCACACTGTCCGGAGCGATGTAGTTCACGGATGCCTTGCCGCTGGGTTTGATTTCCAGGAAGGCGTCACCCAGGAGCCCGGAGGTGCCGATGCTGAACTCCGCATCCGCAGGGATTTTGATATCACTGTAAATTTTGAGCGGGATGATGACGCCGGTAAAGGTGGCGTTGAAGCTCGGCTTGTCGCTGGCCTTGCCAATTTTTCTTCCGCCAAGAAGCACCGGTGTGCCGTCCTTGATGCCCGTGCCGTCGGGCAGGGTGACCCTGATGGCGTATGTGCCTTTGAATAATTCGCGCACGCTGCTGAACTGAAGAATCAGCATGCCCAGCAACAGCAGGCCGATGGTCAGGAACAGGCCGACGAGCAATTCAGTTTTTTTGTCGCGTTCGTCCATATATTAATTTTCGGTAAGTATGTTTTGCTGAGGCATTATCCCTGGAGGTGGCTTCGACCTTCAATGAAATCCTGAATGGCCGCATCCGGCGAGTTTCGCAGTTCGTCGGGTGTGCCGCAGAAGTGGATGACGCCATTCTTGAGCATGGCGATGCGGTTGGCGATTTTGAAGACGCTTTTCATATCGTGTGTCACCACGATCGACGTGACTTGAAAGCGGCGCTGGAGGCGCATGATGAGTTGGTCAATGACATCGGCGACGACAGGATCGAGGCTGGCGGTGGGTTCATCATAGAGCACGCACTGAGGATTGGCGACGACGGACCGGGCGATGCCCGCGCGTTTTCTCATGCCGCCGGAGAGGTTCACGGGCAGCTTTTCTTTATGCTCCTCCAGGTCCACCACCTCCAGGGCATCATGAACGCGCTTATGGATTTCGGCGCGGTCACGAACGCCGGATTCCACGAGGGGGAAGGCGACATTTTCCGCGACAGTCATGGCGTCGAAGAGAGCGGCGTTCTGAAAGAGGAAGCCAAATTTTTTGCGGGTAGCTGAGAGCTGGCGTTCGCGCAGGCTGTTCACGCTCACGCCATCGACGACGACGCTTCCTGAATCAGGCTTGAGCAGACCGATGAAATGTTTCATCAGCACGGTCTTGCCCTCGCCGCTGGGGCCAATGAGCACCAGTGTCTCGCCTCGATACACCGTGAGATTCACGCCGCGCAAGACCTGCTGCTTGCCAAAATTCTTCGTAAGTTCGCGCACTTCGATAAAGACGCGATCCTTCGGAGGCTGGGGGACCGCATCCGTCGCCGGTTTATGGGGGTCTTCGTTCATCAGTTTGCGACCCCCATCGGAAATATGTAATTCAGCAAGATGCTGAGGAAGAAGTTGACGATGAGCAGGGCGAGCGAGGAGAACACCACCGCGCGCGTGGTGCCGATGCCGACGCCCACCGCGCCGTTCTCCGCCATGAGACCCTGATGGCATGAGATGAGGGTGATGAGGATGCCAAATACGAAGCCCTTGATCATGCCGCAGAAGAGGTCGGTTTCGTTGGTGTGTTCAAAGACGTGATTCCAGAACCAGCGCTGCGGAATACCGAAGCCATACACGGCAGCGCAGTGGGAGGCTAGCAGGCCAAAGGTGATGCTCTCCGCCACCAGAAAAGGCATGGAGATCAGCATGGCGATGAAGCGAGGAAGAACGAGATAATCCACGGGATGCACCGCCATGACCCGGAGCGCATCGATTTGTTCCGTGACTTTCATCGTTCCAATGTCAGCCGCCATGGACGCCCCCACGCGACCGGCCACCATCAGTCCGGCCAGCACCGGCCCCAGCTCGCGGCAGAGCGCCACAGAAACGATGGCGCCCACGCCCGCTTCCACGCCGAAGTCTTTGAACTTGAAATAGGTCTGCGCGGTGAACACTGCGCCCGTGAAAGCGCCGGTGACGATCACGACCACTTGGGAACCGTAACCGATGGCCACCAGTTGTTGCGCCACCAGCTTCAGCCGCCAGACACCGGTGCGCACGGCAGCACCCAAGTTCGCCAGCAGGGCCGCAAGCTGGCCCATGTAGGTGAGAAAATTGAGGAAGGCGCGGCCGGGGAGACGGAGGATTTTCTCCATGATGCAGAGGCCGCACCATAGAGCACGATGCGGCGAAAGGCAATGCGCCGCGAATGCTGGCTGTGTTAAAAATTTGCAGGCCGGAGCTTTAATCATCGGCTGCGCATAAGGCGGCACTGACGTCCGCTGAAATTCATATTGCCTGTTCAAGAAAACACTTCCATTGCACTCTCACGGCTCTCGCCCCACATCAGGTATAATAGATTGACTTGGTCAGGCCCAATCAACCTTCTACCATCATGATTCATACATTACTCGCCCATCTTTCCCTCCATGTTTCATCCGCCCCGTTTCTAATGCGTGTCTCTGGACCTTCGTAAAAATAATATTTCCTGTTACGCCGGCAACGAACTTTGCGTGGAAAGTGCTGATATCAGTGAGAACTTGCTGGACGAGCCTTAGACCGCTGGCACCTTCGATGGCGTCGTGCCCAAACACCACACGCAATAACTTCGTGAAATGCCTCAAAATCATTTGGCAGCTGCTATTGTTCCAAAGTGGCACCTTTTGCCTGGCGGCGGAGCAAGTGCCAGTCGTCGCGATCATCTGTGATCCGGCCTTGCAAAAGGAAGGTGATTTGATCACGGCCGAGCTTTCACAAAAGCCGGGTGTGCAGTTGGTGGAGCGCGAGAAAATCCTCGCGATTACAACGGAGCAAAAGCTGCGCGCTTCAGGGATCACGGAGAAGGGGAGCATTGAACTCGGGAAACTGCTCTCTGCGGACGGCGTGTTGTTCATCGCCGCAGCGGAGCAGGATGGACTGGCCGTTATCGATGTGCGGCTTGTCGCCGTGCATCCGGGCATTGTGATCGAGGAGATGATCGTGCGGTGCAAAGACGACCTACCTGCCGTGACCGCTGTTCAAGTGGCCAGCCGAATCGTGCCGCTGCTGCCGAAGCTTGCGATTCCTAAGGAGGAGGCTGTGTGCATTTCCCTGGCGGGACTTTTTGCACCTGTGGATTCGACTGAGCTAAAGCGCGTGGAGCGCGAACTGTCGTTGCTATTGCTGCACAGGCTCACACATGAGCCGGCGATCTTTGTGCTGGAACGCAAGCAGATGGATCTATTGCTCTGGGAAAAGACGCTGGGACCAAAGCCCGCCGAGCCGTTTCGCAACGGGACGTGGATTGTGGAGGCTTCCTTTCAACATTGAAGTGCAACAACTGGGCGTGAGTATTAGACTTCGTTTGGGGTTTTGTATCCGAGGCGCTTGCGGGGTCGGTTGGACATGTCAAAAACATTGAAATCAAGAAAAAATCATATGCTGGATAGACGCACTTTCATGACATGCAGCATGGCGGCTGGCGGCACCGCGGCGCTTCTTGCTAAACTACAGGCTGACCCGCCACGTCCCATTGCATCATCAGCCGGCGGCTCCAACTGCCGGCCGCCGTCTTTCAAGAAAGGCAGCCGCCTGCTGTTTCAAGGCGACTCCATCACGGACATGAACTGGGGGCGTAACCAGAGTGATCGCAATCATTATCTGGGTCACAGCTACGTGTATCTTATTGCCGCTAGGCTCGGTGTGGACATTCCGGAAGCGCAGCTGGACATCTCCAATCGTGGCATGAGCGGGCACACGGTGACGGACCTGCGCAAGCGCTGGCAGAAGGATGCGATCGAGATGAAGCCTGACATGCTTAGCATTCTCATCGGCACCAATGACGTCGGGCAAGAAGTGCAGGAACAAGCCTTTGAGGCTGACTACCGCGAACTGCTTGTAGCTAGCAGGAACTCGAATCCCGGCTTGAGGCTTGTCCTGCTGGATCCTTTTGTCTTGCGCACGGGGAAGTTGATGGATGAGAAGGCGTGGACATCCCGTCGCACTGCCACCGACAAACTCGGCATCGTTGTTGCCCGGCTGGCAAAGGACTATGATACGGTACACATTAAGACTCAGGCAATTTTCGATGCAGCAGCAAAGGCCGTGTCTCCCGAGCATTGGATCTGGGACGGGGTGCACCCCCTCCCGCAGGGCCACGAACTCATTGCCCGCAACTGGCTGCTGGAAGTCGCTGCCCGCTGGCCTCAGGCATCTCAATAAAGTTCTCAATATTTGAGTCTCGCTCGATCAGGTGACAAACTTCACTTCGAGGCTTTGCAACTGTCCAATGCCCGTCCATTTTCGCGCTTGCCAAACATTTCCCGCATGAATATTGACAAGCTTCTGACATTGCTCTTTCTGCCCGCCAGCTTCGCGTTCTGCGAGGCCGATGCGACACCACTGTTCTGGCCGGACAAGCAGGGACCGGGCTTCAACGGAGTCGTGCCGGATGCGTTTACGGAAAAGATGCCACTGGAGTGGGATGAAAATGCAAGCCGGGGCGTCGCCTGGAAAACGCCGCTGGAAGACGAAGGACACTGCACACCGGTCATCGGCGGCGATCTCATCTGGTTCACCGCCGCATCGACGGACGGGAAAAAGAACTATGTTTACTGCGTGGACCGCAGGGACGGAAAAATCCTTCATCACAAACTGCTCTTTGAAAATGAATCGCCAGAACCCCTTGGCAATCCGATGAACAATTACGCGGCGCCATCCTGCGTGCTGGAGGAGGACGCGGTCTATGTCACCTTCGGCACCTACGGCACAGCGCGGCTCGATCCCAAAACTGCGGAGGTCGTCTGGCAGCGACGCGACATCAACGTGCGCCACTTCCGCGGCCCCGGTTCCTCGCCCGTGTTGTTTGAAAATCTGCTGATCCTCACTTTTGACGGCATCAATGAACAATTCACCGTCACGCTCGACAAGAAAACGGGCAAGGACGTGTGGAAGACGCCGCGCCGCACGAATTATCACGACTTGGTGGACGGCAAGCCGATGCGTGACGGTGACATGCGAAAGGCCTTCGGGACGCCGGCGTTTATCAAAGTCGGCAATGCCACCCAGCTTGTCTCGGTCGGATCGCGCGCCGCGTTCGGCTACGATGCGCGCACTGGAAAGGAAATCTGGCATGTGACTCACGGCGGGTTTAACGCAGCGGTGCGTCCCCTCGTGAACAAGGACACGGTCTTCATGAATACCGGCTATCCCGGCGGGCAGTTGATGGCTCTCAAAATTGACGCAGCCACGCAGGGCGATGTCACTTCGAAATTGTTGTGGGACCGGCCCAAATACAACGCCGATCTCGCCAGCGCTGTGCTGGTGAATGATCACATCTTCCAAGTCACAGCTGCCGGCGTGGGAGTCTGCGTGAATCTCACGAACGGCACCGAAGCATGGCGCGAGCGCCTTTTCACAAGCGCGGGCAAGGTCATCGCTTCTGTGATCGCCACCAAGGACCGTGTTTACTTTTTCAACGAAGGCGGCGACGCAACTGTGATCGCCGCTGCGCCGGAATTCAAAGTGCTGGCGCGCAACAAACTGGAATCCGGCATGACCTCCTCGCCCGCCGCCGCAGATGGCGCGCTCTTCCTGCGCACCAAGACGCATCTTTACAAGATCGAGAAGTAAGCTATCGGCGCTTATGCACTCCGTTCCACGACTGCTGGCAGCCCTCCTTTGTTTCACTTCATTCGCCACCGCCGCCGATTGGCCGCAGTGGCGAGGACCCCACCGCAACGGAATCTCCGATGAGAAAGGATGGACCACGAATTTAGAGGCCGCCGAATCCAAGGTGCTCTGGAAGGCCAGCATCGGGCTCGGCTTCGCGTCATTCACCGTGGCCGATGGATGCGTTTACACGACAGGTCATACCAATAAATCGGACACGGTCTTCTGTTTCGATGCCACGAACGGCAAGGTCATCTGGAAACACAGCTATCCCGCTGATTTGGGCGACAAGTATTACGAGGGCGGCACTTCAGGCACACCGACCGTCGAGGGCGGGCAAGTTTATCAACTGAGCCGGTGGGGTGATGTGTTTTGCTACGAAGCCTCATCTGGCAAAATCATCTGGCAAAAAAATGTCCAAAAGGAATCAGGCGCCAAAATACCGGACTGGGGTTTCGGTGGCTCGCCGCTGGTGCTGGATGGCCGGCTGATTTTGAATGTCGGTTCGAGCGGCATGGCACTGGATAAAAAATCCGGGGCGATCCTCTGGCAGTCGGGCAAGGAAAGCGCGGGATATTCCACGCCCCTGCCAGTCAGCCGCGGCGGAGAAAGCTTCGTGATCCTGAGTTCCAAGAACTCGTATCTCGAAGTGAATGTGAAAACCGGCGCGAAGACTTGGGAGTTCCCCTGGAGCACGCGCTACGACGTGAACGCCGCCGATCCCGTAGTGAACGGCAGCCAGGTCTTCATCTCCAGCGGCTACAACAAAGGCTGCGCATTGATCAAGACGGGCGGCGAGCTGCAAACTGTTTGGCAAAACAAGGAGCTGAAAAACCAACTCGGCACCAGCTTGCTGATTGATGGTCATCTATTCGGTTTCGACGGCAACAACACCGATTCGCGCTCGCCATTCAAATGCGTCGAGTTTGCCACCGGGACCATGAAATGGCAGGACGTCGATATCGGTCCCGGCGCACATATGGTGGCTGACGGGAAACTCATCGTGCTCACCGGCAAGGGAGAACTCATCATCGCCAAAGCATCGTCACAGAAATTCGACATCATCAGCCGCGCTCAAATTCTACAGGGAAAGTGCTGGACCGCCCCCGTGCTGGCCAACGGCCGCATCTATTGCCGCAATTCCACGGGCGATGTCATCTGCCTCGATGTCCGTGCTAAGTAATATTTTCGAATGACCACCCGCCTTTTCATCAAGCCCGGCTGCCCTTGGTGTGACGAAGCCATCGACTGGCTCGAAGCCCACAATATCCAGCACGAAATACTCGACGTGACCAACGACCCCGCCGCGCGGCGCGAGATGCTTGAGCTCACCGGCCAGACCAAGGCACCCTGCATCGAAGTGGACAGTCATGTGCTGGCCGACTTCGGCGTGGATGAACTGGAGGCGTGGTGGAAGAAGATGAAGTTCGCCGCATGAAGCTAGCCAAACTCAATAGTCAAGCCAGTAAACTGGTGCGGCACAAGCCGGCGTATAGACCATTCAAGGTCACCAGTTCCTCGTGCGTGCCCTGTTCGATAATCTGGCCCTTCTCGAGAACGTAAATCCGGTCGGCATTGCGCACAGTGCTGAGACGATGGGCAATGACAAAACTGGTGCGATGCTTCATCAGAGCGTCGAGCGCCGACTGGATCTGGCGCTCGGTCTCCGTGTCCACGCTCGCGGTCGCCTCATCGAGTAGCAGGATCGGCGGATTGCTCAGCAACGCGCGGGCGATGGAGACCCGCTGCTTTTCGCCGACACTGAGCTTGATGCCGCGCTCGCCCACGCGCGTGCTCAACCCTTCCGCCAACGACTCCACGAAGTGCCTGGCATTGGCGCTTGCGAGCGCAGCCCAAAGTTCATCGTCCGTGGCGTCGCGCTTTCCGATGAGCAAGTTGTCGCGCACGGTGCCATTGAAGAGAAAACTTTCCTGCGTGACGTAGCCGATGCTCTGGCGCAGCCATCTTTTATTCAGTTCGTGCACCGGCACGCCATCGAGCAGGATCGCGCCCCGGTCATATTCGTAGAAGCGCGTGAGCAAGTTGATGAGCGTGCTCTTGCCCGCGCCCGTGGGACCGACCAGAGCGATGGTTTGACCAGGCTTCGCTTCCAGACAGATGTCATGCACCGTGGGAACGCTGCCGTAAGAGAAATAAACGTGGTCGTAAACAATATGACCGGTGATGCGATCCAGCGTGCGGCCTGCGTCATTGTCCTCCTCCTCTTCGGCATCAAGAATATCAAAGACGCGCTCGCCCGCGCTACGACCCGCAACGAAGAGCTGGTTCAGCGCGTGCAGTTGCCCGACTGGTTCATAAAAGCTTCGCAGCAACAGCAGCACCATGGTCAGCTCGCCGAGCTCGATCTGTTTATGGTAGAGCGCATTGCCGCCGAACCAGAGCACGAGGACAAAACCGACATTGTTGACGAAGGTCATGCTGGGTCGGTAGATCGACCAGATGCGCATGACATGAAGCGTGGCCTGGCGCAGGGAATCGCTCGCGAGATTAAAGCGCTCGTGTTCCTCCTTCTCCATGGCATAGGCTTTGATCTGTCTCATGCCCGCGACGTTGTCGTGCAGCAGCGAGTTCATGGCGCTGCTGGCCTTGCGAACTTTGCGAGCCCGGTTCTTTGAAGTCATCGTGTAAGCCAGGGCTCCCACTGCCAGGAACGGCACCGGCGTCAGCGCGATTATGGCCAGCTTGGTGTTCGTCTGAAACAGGAACGCGCCCACGACCACGATCTGCAAAACTGCGATGACGCCCTGCTCGATGCCATCGATCAAGACGCGCTCGACCGAAGGAATGTCCTCGGACACTGTGGTCATGATATCGCCGGTCGGCCGGTTATCGAACCAGCGCAGTGGCAATCGCTGGAGTCGTTCATAGAGCTCACTCCGCAAATCGAAGATGACCTTCTGCTCGAAGGTGTTGTTGATCTGGATGCGCAGTGAAGTCAGCAAATCCTGCAAAAAATAAGCGCCGAGTCCCAGGGCAATCAATCCCGGCAGCCGGTCCATCTGCCCCTGCGGAATCACCACGTCCATGATCTCGCGCGTCAGTCGCGGAAACACGATGACCATCAGCGTGGCCACAATCGCGCAGGCCATCTGTGCCGCGGCGAGAAACGGATATCGGCGGACATAGGCAAAAACGCGGAGGATGGTGCGCATGAATTTCAATAATACGTCCCAACTAGTCGAACAGTTCGCTGTGGGAACCGGTGCGTGCGAGAATAATTTGATGTTCTGTCACCCGATAGATTAGAAGCCAGTCACCACCAAGATGACATTCGCGCCACTCGTTCCAGTTTTCCGTCAGCGCGTGATCGCGCTGGATGGGTGAAAGCACATCGCTCTTTTGAAGCGCTTCAATAATGGCGACGAGCTTGCCGATGTCCTTCCCCGAGGAACGGAGTCGCTTGAAGTCCTTTTTGAATTGACTCGTGTGGACGATTTCCCGCATTACTTCTCAAGTTCTTCGAGAAGTTCAGCCGCACTGGCGAAACGAGGCAGCTTCTCCACGGGTTCGAGCATTGCCGCCACAGTCTCTGCGTTCGGCTCCCGCGAAGGGATGAGCACCGTCACCACAGCGTCCGCTGGAGCGTCGAGTTCCAACGGCTGCAATAGCTTCACCACGCCATCCGGCTGAACGGTTGCTTTCAAAGTGCGAAGGGTGGCAGGCATAGGCGTATTCTAGCAGTGGCAGGGAGGTTTGTCGAATACGGTGCCATTAGGTAATGGTAAAGTTTGAATGTCTCATCGTTTTTCGCGGCAGCAGAGAACGAGGGCTGCGATCCCAGCCCCGAACAGCAACGCAAATACGCCATAGACCACCGAACCCGTAGAGCTGATAATTACAGTCGAACCAGTCTCATGCCCCAAAGTCGAGCTTGTTGCGGGATCAGATGGGTTATTCAAGATCATCGATCGCGGCCAGACTATGAAGATGAGACCGCTGACGACCAGCACGGCGGACATCAGCAATGAGCCAAACTCCAGGGATGTAAATCGTCTCATTGCTCATTCCTGTTTCTCCCCGCAAACGCCGTGTAACCCCGCAGTTCTTCCAGCCTCCGCTCCACGTCTTCGCTGGTGACGCGCTCGAGCCGCTGCGTGCTGAAGGCCTCGCAGGTGAAGCTCGCCGTGACGCTGCCGTAGGCGACCGCGGTCTTCAAATCCTCGAACTTCGGCTTCGATTTTCCGTTGGCCGCCAGCCAGCCCATCATGCCGCCGAGGAAACTATCTCCCGCACCAGTTGGATCGAACACGCTGCTCAGCGGATAGGCCGAGCATGAAAAAAATTCCTGCGGCCCGACGCCGAACAAAAAGCTGCCGTGCTCACCGCGTTTCACCACGACGTAGCGCGGGCCCTTGGCCTGAAGTCGGCGACCGGCTTCGACCAGGTTCGTGGTTTGTGCGAACTCCTTGGCCTCGCCTTCATTGATCACCAGCAAGTCGATGCGCTGGAGCATTTCATGCAGGCGTTCGTTGGCGATGTTGATCCACAAGTCCATCGTGTCGGCGGCGATGAAATCCGCTCCTTTGCACTGCTCAAGGGTCTGAATCTGGTTGTCCGGGCTCATGTTCGCCAGCACCGCGATATTTGCGCTGGCGGCCTTCGCGGAAAGTTTCGGCTTCCAATGCTCCAGCACATTGATGCCCACCTTGTGCGTGGTGCGCGTGTTCATGTCCTCGAAATATTCTCCGGTCCAGGTGAAGCTCTCGCCGCTGCTGCGCTCCAGACTGTCGAGCTCGATGCCGCGCGCGGCGAGCATGTCGAGATGAGCCTTGGGAAAATCATGACCGACGACACCGCAGAGGTGCACGGGTTTGCAGAACACACTCGCAGCCAGCGCGGCATAGGAAACGGAACCGCCGAGGAGGCCCTCCTGTTTTTCTTGCGGGGTGATGATGTTGTCGATGCCAATGGATCCGGCGACGATGAGGGACATGAGGAGAGGTGGTTGGGATTTAATTTTGGGGATGGTGTTCTTCCATGACCGCGGGGCAAAGGTCAAATGGAACTCTCCCGCTCATGGGTTCGTCCTTGCCCGGGACCGCGTTACTGCTCTAAACTGCCACCCTCTGCCGATGCGTCCGCTCCTTGTCCTCTTCGCCATCCTTACCCTGCCTGTGCTGGTCATCGCGCACCGGCAGCGTTTTTTCGCCACGCAGCAGGGAGAACTTCTGGCACGCGTCCAGACTGCGCTGCACGATCCCATGTTTTTCGGAATCAAAAAGGAAGACATCAATATCGACTACCTCGACATCTCCCTGCGCGGCTGGGTGTCGGAACCGTCCGTCCGCGACGAGGCGCGCCGTCGCGTGATCACAGTGCCGGGCGTGCGCTGTCGCGACGTGGACAATCACCTATCTGTGATCCCACGGATTAATGCGATCCTCAATGGAGAAAAAATCACACTTTCTGGATGGCTTCGCGACGCAAGCGCCCGGCTTAACGTGACCCGCTGGCTTCAGAAGGCGCGACCCGGGCTCGAAGTAAACACCGATGAAATCCGCCTTTCGCCCTATGTGGCGCGGGTGGAAGCGCCCGTCACCGGAAGCAGTAGCGACAAGATGCCGCCCATCTTTGCCGAGGCATGGAATACGATCAGGAGTCGCCCAGTGCTGTCCATTATCAATGAAAATGGCAAGATCCGCGCTTCCGGAACTCTACCGTCCACCGCGTTGCGCGATGCATTAATTGAAGCGGTGCCCGGGGCTGATGTAGCCGAACTCCGCGCTGGCACCTACGTCCGGCAGGCGCGCTTTACGCACGAGAGCGCGCTGCCAGTTTTTTTGCGCAGCCTGTTCAGTTCCCCGGCGGTGGACTTTTTCGAGGCCAGCGGGGACTCCGTCCGTGCCCGTGCAGTGGCCACGCCGGAACTGGAAGAAGAATGGCGCAAGCTCATCTCGCCCCTCGCCGACGACGGGGTGGGCACACTGGAGCTTTGGGTGGTGTCATCCATGTTCCAGGTTCCGGGCTACAAGCCGGTGTCAGAGCTTGCGCCCGAGGCGCTGAACAATCTGCGGGCCACGCTCGCGACCACGCTGTTCCATTTCGACTCTGGCGTCCATTCCGTCAGTCAGCTGGAAATCAATCTGATCAATACTGCTGCCCAAGCCATCCTCGCCGCCGGACCTGCTCCCCGCATTGTCGCAGCGGCGCACATTGATGCGGTGGGCGATTCCAAGCTGAACGAAGATTCGGCGCGTCGTCGGGCGGCATCGGTGATTGCCGAGCTGAAATCGCGAGGCGTTCCCGCTGCACAACTTGAACCCGCGATCATCAAAGTAGTGCCCGGGCCGGACGGCGGCGACCAGAGTCGTTGCGTGGAGCTGCTTGTTAAATAGAGTGCACCTTTATGCCACCTTTGTTCGCCAGCTTCTTCGACAGTCTAGACGGCGTGACGTATTTCTTCGTCAGCAGCGGAATTTTCGTGCTGGTGCCCGCCGTGATTTATTTTGGCCTCGGATTATGGATTGGCGCTCTGACCTGGGGTCGCTACAAACGCCGGTTTTTTGCAGGACAAGAGACGATCGAGGACATGAAAAATGAACTGGCCCTGCTGAAACGCCGCAGCGCCGATCTCGCAGCTCGTGCGCTCACGCACCAACCGGGGGCGGCGCGCACAGCAATGAGATCGCCGCTGGCCGCGCTTGTCCCATTCGCGATAAATCCACTGCCGGCACTGCCAATGCCGAGTGCCGCCTTCACAGTGTGGACGGAAGCTGGATGGATTCCGCAGCCGGTGACATCATCGCCGCTTCCTGCTTCCGCCGCCTTCAGTCTTTGGTGTCCACCGAAAACGATGGTCGGGGCCGCGCACGACATCGAGACTACAACCAGCGGCGCTGGCAAGCCCATGCATTTCACTCTCGAACACACTCCGAAGGTTAAGCGTCGCTAAAACATTTTCAAAATGGCGCGGCCGCGCTCAATGTCTGGGCGGAGCTGAAATCAAACCCGCACTCAGCGCATTTTTTAGTTGCCGCACTTCGCGCGCCACATCGTCCGCCAGCAGAATGGCGGATACTACCGCCACCCGGCGCGCGCCCGCCGCGATGATCTCGGGCAGGCGCGATTGATTAATGCCGCCGATGCAAAACACGGGCACGGCGGCCAAGCGGTTCACAGTCGCAATATCGTGCAGCCCGACGGGAATGTAATCGGGCTTGGTGCCAGTGGCATACAAAGGCCCAAACCCAATGTAGTCCGCGCCCTCCGCCAATGCCGCGCGCGCTTGGTCAACGCTGTGAGTGGACTTGCCTACGAAGCATGTTCCGCCCACCATTGCACGCGTCTCAGCAATCGTGAGATCGTCCTGTCCCACATGGACGCCCTCGCTGCCGACTACGGCAGCCACCTGGGGATGATCATTGATCACCAGCGGCAC
>JANNQW010000268.1:0-4119 GCA_031400955.1 Verrucomicrobiota bacterium | reverse complement strand
TCGGAAGGGCAGCAGCGAACTTTGAGCCTGGCGCTCAAGCTGGCCCAGGCCCGGGTGCTGGAGGAGGACAAAGGAGTGGCTCCGCTTCTGCTGCTGGATGACGTTTTCGGCGAATTGGATCCGGATCGGCGGCGGGCGCTGCTTAATTATCTGCCGCGGGGATCACAAAAGATTGTCACCACGACTTTTCTCGATTGGATGACAAATGAATCCTCGGACTCCACCGTCCTGAAAGCCGAGGACGGGAACTTGCGGGTGGTCGACTGATGCGCACGCGGTGCGGTCATCGGAAGGAGATGGCAACAACGAAGAAAATATATAAATGCCCGGGAAATCTTAATGCTGGAGAATTGATATTCAGTGGATGAATAAAGCAATATTCGGGCCAATTGGCGGTATTATTGTGTGAATTCCATCTGTGGAATCTTTCTCTTGACGTGATTTCCCCTGCTTCCTAGCATAGCACCAGCCAGTTAAGCCTTGGCAGTGTGTCGGTTTTGGTTCTTGGAAATCGGAATTTTCGCCGCTCTTACACTTCCGGCTGCACTTGTTTTTTCCTTCATTTTCAACCTAAAAACTAATTTTCACATTCCATGTTCGGACGACTTTTTGGATGGGTATCCAATGATATTGGCATAGATCTAGGCACTGCAAACACCCTTGTTTACGTCAAGGATCACGGCATCGTCCTGCGCGAACCATCGGTAGTGGCCGTGAAGCATGCTACGAACGAAGTCGTGGCCGTTGGTGATGACGCCAAGCGCATGCTCGGGCGCACACCGGGCAACATCACCGCCATCCGCCCGCTCAAGGACGGTGTCATTGCCGACTTTCGCATCACCGAGGTGATGTTGCGGCACTTTATTCGCAAGGTTCATAATCGCCGCACGTTCGTTCGTCCGCGCGTGGTGATCGCAGTGCCTTCCGGCATTACGGAAGTGGAGAAGCGTGCGGTGAAAGAGTCCGCCGAACAGGCTGGCGCGCGGGAAGTTTTTTTGATTGAAGAACCGATGGCGGCGGCGATCGGCGTGGGCCTGCCGGTGCAGGAAGCAGCGGGCAATATGATTGTCGACATTGGCGGCGGCACCACCGAGGTGGCGATTATCTCGCTGAGCGGGATCGTTTACAGCCGCAGTGTGCGAGTCGCGGGTGATGAGCTTGACGAGGCTATCATCAACTACATGAAGCGTGCCTATAATCTGATGATTGGTGAGCGCACCGCGGAAGAGATTAAACTGCGCATCGGCTCGGCCTATCCCTTGGGGAAGGAGACCACCATGGATGTGAAGGGGCGCGACATGGTGGCCGGCCTGCCGAAGACCATAACTATCACCAGTCAGGAAGTCCGCGAGGCGATGCTGGAGCCTTTGAACACGATCATTGATGCAGTGCGCACCACGCTGGAGCGCTGCCCCCCCGAGCTCTCGGCGGATCTGGTTGATCGCGGCATCATGCTGGCGGGTGGCGGTGCACTGCTGCGCGGCCTTGATAAGCTGCTTCAGGAGGAGACGGGTCTGCCGGTGCATGTTGCCGATGATCCACTGAGTGCTGTTGCCGAGGGCGCTGGCCGCGTGCTTGGGGAGATTGAGTTCTTGCGCAAAGTGAGCACCTCAGACTAAAGCCAAACGGACTTCGCGGACCGGGCGATATCTAGGGCCCGATTAAAATCAGTCCTGTTCCGCCGGAGCTGCAAAACGCATCCGCATCCATGAAAAAGACCAACGTGATCGCTCTGCTGCTGTTCGTGGCGGCGCTCGCAGCCGTTTTTCTGCTCGATATCCCCGCCACCCGGTGGATTCAGACCAGGGTGATGCAGATACTCTCACCCTTTATTCGTGCGGGTGCGGTGACCGAATCAGAGGTCAAGCGCGCAGTCGAGAGTCCGCAAGATGCGACGGCATTGCGGAGTGCCAACGAACGCCTGCAGCAGGAGGTGGAGCGTCTGCGCATCATCGCCAAGAAATACGACATGGTGCTCGATGAGAACAATAAGTTTCGTTCGATGCTCAGCTACAAGCAGCAATGGCCGCTTAATCTCATTGCGGCCCGCGTGCTGCGGCGTTCAGCCTCGAACTGGTGGACGACGCTCATCATCGATAAGGGCTCCATCGACGGTGTGGGGACCGACAGTCCGGTGATCACGGATGGCGGACTGGTGGGAAAGACGGGCAAAGTGGCGCTGCACACGGCGGAGGTCATGCTGTTGACTGACGAAGAATGCCGTGTCTCCGCGCGCATTGAGGGCACGCCATCCCGCGGAATTCTCAGTGGCGAGCGCGGAGCACTGGACGTGCAGCCTGATCTGCGCCTGCGTTTTCTCGACCGGACTGCCCGAATAGAGCCTGGCGCAAAAATTTTCTCGACAGGTGATGGGGGAATTTTTCCCGCTGGTCTGTTGTTGGGCACGGTGAAAAATATTGAGGCCAGGGACGTTTCAGCCGAGGCGGTGGTGAATCCAGCCGTGAATTTTTCATTATTGGAAGATATTTTCATCGTGCAACCAGAACCCGCTCCGGCGGACGCATCCAAATGACCGTGATTTATTACATCGCCGTGGGTCTGCTTCTCGCGCTGAGCTTTTGCGCGCAGGAGTTCGTGCCGATGTTTGAGTTCGCCCAGCAGGCGCGGGTGCTGTTACCACCGGCCTTTTTTTTCTCCGCGGCGTTGTCAGTTTCGTTTCCAGTGATGTTGGCGCTCGCCTTGTTCAGTGGTGTGATCTGGGATGCCCGGCATCTGCCTTATCGCCATGAAAAGCAGAAGGTCGCCGAATATTCGGAAATGAGCGCGGCGGGACCCGCAGTGGAATTGCGGGCGGCAACTAGCGGTTCTCTGCCAATGGGTTACAACGCGATACTATTTGCCGCCCTTGGAACGCTGATGCAGGGCATCCGCCCGTTGTTTAAACGGGGTCGTTGGGAGCTCCCGGTCATCATGGTCGGTATTGCCACGTTCGTGTGGTTGCTGTTAGAGTATCTACTGATGTCATTCCTGCGCGGCAGATTTTATTTTCCGTCCTTGATGTGGACGAAGCTCGTCACTGACGCGCTGCTGTCGACATTGATTGCACCACTGCTGATTTTCACCCTTCACTCCCTAGCCGGGTGGCTCCGTTATGAGCAGCCGCGCGAGGGGATCACCTTCCGTTTCCATGGTGGTTAAATACAGGATTCGGCTCTATCTGATCACGCTGCTGCTGCTCGCGGGCTTCGGTGTGCTCGCGCAGCGCATGTGGAACCTCACGGTGGAGCGCCATGAGGAGTTCAAAAACAAAGTCCGCGGCACCAAGACCTTGCGGGCTCGAGTGCCAGGTTCGCGCGGCGAGATCAAGGATAGACGGGGCGATACACTCGTGGCGAACAGACCGTCCTTCGAAGTGCGCATTAATCTTAAAATGCTCGTGGACGAATACCGCAGTCAGGTGAAGGAGGACAACAAGCGCATCGCGGAAGAGAATAGACGCATCGCGGAAGAGAATAAAAAACTGCCTGCAGGCGCCCAACTCCAGCCAAAGCTCGAGAAGCGAGAGACCCCGTTGGTGGACTATGAGTTCATCGAGAGGGGCATCAAACGAAGCAAGGAAGAAATCGACATCGTGACCATCGTCGAAGAGTCCGTAATCGAGTCGCTCAACCAGATTGGGTTGGCCGCTCCGTTCAATGCTGAACAGCTTAAGATCCAGTTCCGCACGAATCGCGGCGTGGTGCCCTGGGTCTACCGGCGTGATCTCACCTTCGAGGAGTTCAGCCAGTTTGCCGAGCACCGGCTCGGACTCCCGGGAATGGCGGTCTCTGTCCGTCCGGTGCGGCAGTATATTTATGATGCGCTGGCTTGCCACGTCCTCGGTTATGTGAACCAGGCCGATGAAAAGCGCGTCGATGATGTGGAGAAAAAGGGGTGGGATTTCTTTGTGCCTGATGATTACGGTGTCACCGGCTTGGAAAAAACATTTGATGCAGAACTTCGTGGACGGCCAGGCGCGCAGACGATGCTTCAGGATGAGAAGGGTCATATCGTGAGTATGCTTGACTATCGGGAGCCGAGACGGGGGAATGACATCTGGCTCACCCTGGACGCGCGCATCCAATACATCGCGGAGCGCGCGCTGCGCGAGAGCCAGCC
>JANNQW010000267.1:0-12168 GCA_031400955.1 Verrucomicrobiota bacterium | reverse complement strand
AGCACTTCCGCCCATTTGTAGCTGTAGTAACTGGCGGCGTAGCCCACGGGGCTGCTGAAGAGATGGCCGAAGCGCCGCGCCATGGTGGGTGGGTCGGTTTGCGTAGCGAAAACGTATTCTTTTAAGATTTCACGTGCGAGCTTGTCGAGGTCGGCATGCTCATCCGCAGCGTGGTGCATGTGCAGTTCGAGATCGAGCTTGCCCATGCCGAGCTGTCGCATCATGGCTACCGCGCTCATGTAATTGCGGGCAGCGATCATCTTCTTGAAAAGCACGTCGGGAATGCGTTCACCGGTCTCGTGATGCTTCGCAAAAAAGTCGAGGCTCTCCCGCTCCCAGCAGAAATTCTCCATCACTTGCGAGGGCAGTTCGACGAAATCCCAAGCGACATTCACGCCGTTCAAGCTGGGGATTTCCACGTTGCCCAACAACTGATGCAAGAGATGGCCAAATTCATGGAACACCGTGCAGACTTCGTCATGCGTCAGCAGAGCCGGTTTGTCGCCGATGGGCGGTGTCATATTGCCGCAGATAAGGCCGAGATGAGGCCGGCGGTCGTGGGAACTGTCGCCGGGCCAGCCACCCTTGAGATAGTTCATCCACGCACCGCTTCGTTTGGAATCGCGCGGATGCCAGTCGGCGTAGAAGCTGCCGATGTGTGTGCCGCCGCCATTGCGAACTTCGTAGAATGTCACTTCGGGATGCCAGACTTCGACTGGTCCAGATTCCGACAGTGTCATGCTGGCGGGACCGGTCTTGCCGACTTCGATAAAAGTGGCCTCGCGACGGTTGATGCGGATATCAAAGAGCCGTTCGGCCAGCCGGAACATGCCGTCCAGCACGCCGCCGACCGGGAAATAAGGGCGAAGCTGCTCCTCATCGAAATCAAATTGCTCGCGTCGGCGTTTCTCGCTCCACCAAGCGATTTCCCAGGGTTCCAGCAGCCGCACCGGTTGGTGGGATTTGTCGGCGCAGTATTCCTGCAAGGCGATGATCTCGCGGTCGAATGCGGTCTTGACCTTGTCATGAAGTTGCTCGGTGAAACCAAGTGCGGTTGCACCATTTTTTGCCATGCGACGTTCAAGAATGTGATCAGCAAAGTTACTCTTTCCGAGCAGCTCCGCCTTTTCATGGCGCAGGCGGAGAGTCTTCCAGACAAGCTCCGTGTTGTCGAAATTGCCGACCCGACCGACCGTGCAACTGCCTTCCCAAGCCTGTTTGCGGATGGCATTGTCGTCCAGATGTTCCATCAGCGGAATGAGCGAGGGCGCCTTCAGTGTGAAGCGATAGTGCGGAGTCTTTGGTGTGCCCAGCCCCTTGGATTCCGCGTCGGCGCGCGCCGCATCGATTGCGCCTTGAGGCAGCCCTTTAAGTTTTTCCACGGAGTCAATTACCAGCTCCCATGCGTTAGTGGAATCGAGCACGTTTTCCGAATACTTCTGCGTCACCTGTGACAGCTCGGCTTCAATCTCTTCGAGCCTTTTCTTTTTTTCCGGCGGCAGTTCCGCTCCGTGCTGGCAAAAGTAAGCGAGCGATTCCTCGAGCGCGCGCTTGCGGGTGCCGGTGAGTGACTTCGCCTCGTCCGTCTGCGAATAGGTCAGCACCAGATCCCAAAGATGTTCATTGAGCGGGATCTTGGCGAAGAATGCGCTGACCGCCGGGAGCATCTTGTTGTGCGCCTCGCGCAATGCAGGGGAATTGCAAACTGCGTCCAGGTGCGTCACCAACCCCCATGATTCGTTCAACAAGCGCAGAGCCTCTTCCTGGGCGAGCATGACGCTCTCGAACGTGAGCCGTCCGCGATCCTGGTTGATGACCAAATCCAAAGCCTGAGTGGCGCGGGAAAGGGCGAGCGTGACATCATTCTCGACCGCCTCCGGTGCGAGCGTGGACCAGCGGACGTGAAAAGATTCGTCGAGGAAGGGGTGGGGCATAATAAATTAGGCTTCCACCACTACGCAGTGGATGTTTTTCACGCCCTCGATTTTTTTGAGGTCGTTCAGGACGGTTTCGCCGGGCGTGGTATCCAGGGTCAGCAGGGTCAGCGCGGTGCCGCCTTCGACGTTTCGGCTCAGGCTCATGTTTGCGATGTTAACCTTGTGCTTGCCGAGGATAGTGCCATAGGCGCCGATCATGCCGGGTTGGTCGGTGTTTTCGAGCAGGAGTAACGTGCCTTCCGGCTTGGCTTCCACGCGGCGACCGTTGATCCTCACGATGCGCGGATCGCCGCCGAAGAATGAGCCGGCGATGATGGCGGTCTGGGAGGCGTTGCCGACGTGGACTTCGATGAGGTCGCTGAACTCGCAGGGCTCCGGCAGGCGGCTTTCCGTAAAACGCAGGCCGAGATTTTCCGCGCTGCTGATGGCGTTGATGAGATTCACCTGGTCGGCGCCCATGGGTCTTTCGAGATAACCCTTCAGCACACCGCGCGAGACGAGCGTGGTGTCGAGTTTGCCGAGGTTCCCGCTGTAGTTCACGCGGAGGAACTCTGCGCGTTTCGGTGCAATCTGGGAGATGAGTCGGCCGAGAATTTCACCGAAGCGGAGGAAGGGGCCGATCTCCGCGAGGGTCTTGGGATCGACGTTCGGCATGTTGATGGCGTTGACGACGGTGCCTTCGAGGAGATTCGCTTTGACCTGTTCGGCAATTTCGATGCCCACACTTTCCTGGGCTTCTTCGGTGGATGCGCCGAGGTGCGGTGTGAAGACGACGTTGGGGGCTTTCAGTAAAGGATAATCTGCGGGCGGCGGCTCCACTTCATAGACGTCGAGCGCGGCACCGCCGACATGGCCTTCCACGAGGAGATTTGCCAGTGCGTTGTCGTCGATCAATCCGCCGCGGGCGCAGTTGATAACGCGCACGCCCTTCTTGCAATGACGCAAGCGTGTTTCATTGAGCATGTGCTTGGTCTCCGTAGTGAGCGGCATGTGCATGGTGATGAAATCCGCGTCCTTCACTGCGTCATCAAGGTTGTCGCGCAGTTCCACGTTGAGCATCTGGGCGCGGTTGGCGCTGAGATAGGGATCGTAGGCCACGACCTTCATGCCAAAGGATTGGGCGAGCTTTGCAAACTCGGTGCCGATGCGGCCCATGCCGAGAATCGCGAGCGTCTTTTTGTTAAGCTCGATACCGCTGAAACTTTTGCGGTCCCATTTGCCGGCAATGATGCTGGCGTGCGCCTGCGGAGTCTTGCGAGCGAGCGACATCATGAGGGTGAAAGCTTGTTCCGCAGTGGAAATGGTATTGCCGCCGGGGGTGTTCATTACCACAACGCCGTGCTTGGAGGCGGCGGGGATGTCGATGTTGTCCACACCGACGCCGGCGCGGCCCACGACCCTCAAGTTCTTCGCTGCATCGAGCACTTTCGCGGTGACCTTGGCGCCGCTGCGCACGATGATGGCGTGCACATCGCGTGCGGCTTCCACCATCGCATCCTCGGCTTTCAGGTTCATGTTCACCACGACATCGAACGAAGGTTCCGCCTTCAGGAGATCGATGCCGATGGTGGAAATGGGATCGTTGTTGCCGGCGATGAGAATTTTATACTTGGCCATAGGGACGCGCAGGCTAGCACCGTGCGCCAGTGGCTCAAGCATGGAATGCTCCAAAGAGAGCCAGCCACAGAAAATGAATTTCACTGTGCCCAACACCGCGAGACCGAGAATGGGTGAGCCCGAGGAGGTGCTGACGGCTCAGAATGGCGGCTGAGGCGATGACAATCGCAATCATTCCTCAATCCAAACCGGAGCACCGAGCGGTGTCGCGTCATAAAGTTCCGCCACGTCTGCATTGCGCATTCGCACACAACCGTGGCTTCCAGTCTGACCGACGCGCCCCTCTTCGTTAGTGCCGTGGATGTAGATATAGCGCTCCTTTGTGTTCGCATTGCGTGACTCCGCGCCTTCAAGCCAGAGGATGCGTGAAACAATCAAGTCGCCGTCAACCGGCCGCGCGGGATCCCATTCACCGACAGGCACCCGCGCCTTGAAAATGGTGCGTTGGTTCATGCCGTCACCAAACTTTTCCATCACACGAAAGGCGCCGAGCGGTGTCTGATTGGAACCCTCGCGAAAGCCGATGCCGAACTTTGACGTGCTGCAGGGCCACTGTTTAACCAGTCGGGAACCCTCCCACAAACTTAGGGTCTGGGTGCCGACGGAGACTTCGATGAGGGGCTGGGAAATTTGCATTTTGTGGAGGGGAGCTTACTCTGGCCACCCTCAAAACCAAACACGAACATGAGCAAACTCAAGCACGTCGCCATCGCCGGAGCCACCGGCGCCGTCGGAGTGGAAATGCTCCGCTGCCTCGAGCAACGGAAATTTCCCGTTGGCGAACTGACCCTTCTCGCCAGCGCCCGCAGCGCCGGGAAGAAGATGAAGTTCCGGGGCGAAGATGTCGTGGTGAAAGAACTCAAGTCGGATTCGTTTGCCGGCGTGGACATCGCGCTGTTCAGCGCCGGCGGTGGCATTTCAAAGGAATTCGCACCCCATGCCGTGAAGGCCGGCGCGATCGTGGTGGACAATTCGTCCGCATTCCGCATGGACCCCGACGTGCCGCTGGTAGTGCCGGAGATCAATGCGGCCGATTTGAAGAACCTGCCGAAAGGCATCGTGGCCAATCCGAACTGCACGACCGCGATTACTTTGATGGCACTGTATCCGCTTCACCGGGCATTTGGTGTCACGCGAATTTTTGCCAGCAGCTACCAGGCGGTCAGCGGCACCGGCGCGCAGGCGATTGAAGAACTGGAAAAGCAGACGCGCCAATGGGCCAAGTCCGAGCGCAAGTGGGACGACGTTCGACTGGACAAGAAACATGTGAATGTTTATCCGCACCAGATCGCCTTCAACGCCCTGCCACAGGTGGATTCGTTCCTCGAAACCGGCTATACGAAGGAAGAGATGAAAATGGAGAACGAAGGCCGGAAGATCATGCATCATCCGAAGTTCCGCGCCAGTGTGACTTGCGTGCGCGTGCCAGTGTTTCGGGCGCATAGCATCGCTGTCAGCGCAGAGTTTGAAAAACCCGTCTCGCCAGAAGCCGCGCGTGCGGTGCTGCGCAATGCGCCCGGACTGGATGTGGTGGATGATCCCACTTTGAATCAATATCCGCTGGCCCTCGATGTCGCGGGCAAGGATAAATGTGCCGTGGGCCGCATCCGCCAGGATTGCGCGCTGGACAACGGCCTCGCGTTCTGGATCGCTGGAGACCAGCTTCTCAAAGGTGCGGCTCTGAATGCTGTGCAGATCGCGGAGTGTTTGTAATAACCCAAGTCTGTCGCAATGAGCGACCTTAAATCCTACCTAGCCGAACGCATCCAATATGTGGATCGCGCACTGGATTCGTTCCTGCCATCGGCGGAATCAAAGCCAGTCACGATTCACAAAGCCATGCGGCACAGCATCTTCGCCGGCGGGAAGCGCCTGCGGCCCATTCTTTGCCTCGCTGCGGCGGAAGCCTGCGGCGGCACGGACACCAGCGCACTCTTTGCTGCCTGCGGGGTGGAATGCCTGCACACCTACTCATTGATTCACGATGATCTGCCGTGCATGGATGACGATGACGTGCGCCGCGGTGTGCCGACCTGCCACAAGGTTTTCGGCGAAGCCATGGCGCTGCTCGCAGGCGATGCCTTGCAAGCGCTGGCCTTTGAACTGGTTGCCAAATCGCGCGCGGGGCACCGCTATACCGTCGGGGACATGATCCTGGAACTTGCGCGCACGGCAGGCAGTCTGCATCTCGTTGGTGGCCAGGTCGCCGATCTCGAAGGCGAGGGGAAGAAGCTCCAACTCGATGATTTGCGCTTTATCCACGAAAACAAAACAGCCGCGATGCTGACGACCTCGGTCAAGCTCGGTGGCATGTGCGCGGATGCGGCGCCAGAGGAGCTGGCGGCATTGGAAAAATTCGGCATGGCCACGGGCCTCGCTTTCCAGATCATCGACGACATCCTCGACGTCACGCAGACGACCGAAAAGCTCGGCAAAAGCGCGGGGAAGGACGTTGCCTCCGAAAAATCCACCTACCCTGCCCTGCTCGGTCTCGACGGTTCGCGTAATGAGGCACATCGCCTGACTGAGGAGGCGCATAATGCGCTCGGAATTTTCGGCGTGCGCAGCACACGCCTGAGGCAGCTGGCAGATTACCTGCTTGCCCGTGACTACTGATGGCGTGGCTTTCTGCCGGCGGATTTGCAATATACTGTCGTTTTTGGACGTATGCCTCTTCCCAAGATGTCCATCCTTTGCCAACGTATCCGCCAATTGCTTCCGCTCGCTGGCATCGCACTTGGATTATCACCACTGCAGGCTGCAGACCAGACCGCAACGGTGGATTTCAATCGCGACATCCGGCCCATCCTCTCGAACAACTGTTTCTACTGCCACGGCCCTGACGACAAGCAGCGCAAGGGCGGCAAGAACGGCCTGCGTCTGGACACGCCGGAGGGACAACGTGAAGACCTCGGCGGCTATGCTGCCGTTGCACCGGGCAGACCGGAAGCGAGCGATCTAATCAAGCGCATCATCACAGACGATGAGGACGATCACATGCCGCCAAAGATGAGCGGGAAGAAAATCTCGCCGGGTGAACTCGATCTCCTGAAAAGATGGATTTCCAGCGGCGCGAAGTTCACGAAGCACTGGTCGTATGAAAAGCTTTCCCGTCCCCCGCTTCCTGAAATCCGAGATCCAAAACCCGCAATCGGCAATGGAATTGACCGCTTCGTCTTCTCGAAGCTGGCCAAGCTCGGACTGAAGCCGCAGGCGGAGGCCGACCGCTCTACGCTGGCGCGTCGTGTTGCGCTCGATCTCACGGGGCTGCCACCGGCACTGGAAGAAGTGGATGCGTTCCTGAATGACAAGTCCGCGGATGCTTACGAGCGCTTCGTGGACAAGATGCTCGCGAAGGAGACCTACGGCGAGCACTGGGCGCGCAACTGGCTTGATCTGGCTCGCTACGCGGACTCCGCCGGCTACGCGGACGATCCGCCGCGTAAGATCTGGGCTTACCGCGATTATGTGATCCGCGCATTCAACAAGAACATCCCCTTCGACCAGTTCACTCGCGAGCAGCTTGCCGGCGACCTTCTGCCTGACGCAGGGGATGAGCAGATCATCGCGACGGCATTTCACCGGAACACGATGACCAACAACGAGGGCGGCACCGTGGACGAGGAGTTTCGCAATGCCGCGATTGTTGATCGCGTGAACACAACGATGGCTGTGTGGATGGGCACCTCGATGGCCTGTGCCCAATGCCACAGCCACAAGTTCGATCCGATCACGAACGAGGAATACTTTCAGTTCTTCGCCTTCCTCAACAATACCGCCGACTCGGACAAGCGCGACGAATCGCCCGTGCTGGAGTTCTTCACGGATGAGCTAAAAGTCAAACGCACGCAGCTTGACGCGGAGTTCGCGGATCTGGAAAAGAAGTTCAAATCACCGGAGATGATCGCCGCCGCTCAAAACTGGGCGCGCGTGTTTGCGGCGAAACTGGACTGGCAGACACCGAAGCCGTCCGCGATCAAGACGAAATCCAACGCGAATACGACGGTGCTCGATGACAACAGCATCGTGATCTCCGACGGTGTGAAGACGGACACCTACACGGTGGAGCTGCCATTTGATTCACCGTCCAAGCTCACCGCGCTCCGCGTGGAAGCCCTCACTTATAGTTCATTGCCGAGCAAAGGTCCGGGTCACAGCAACGGAAACTTCGTGGTGACACGGGTGACGGCAAATATTCTGCCGGTGCCCAACCAGGCCGGTCCGCGGGCGCGCTTCGTGCGCATCGAGCTGCCGGGGAAACAGAAGTTCCTGCAGCTCGCGGAGGTGCAGGTTTTCAGCAGCGGCGAGAACGTGGCGCCGAAAGGTGAGGCAAAACTGAGCGGCACCTACATCGACGCCGAGGCGAAGCGCGCGATTGATGGCAACACGGATGGCGAATACAAGAAAGGCTCGGTGGCCCATGCAAACCAGCAGGATGATCCGTGGTGGGAGGTGGATTTGAAGGGCGAGCTGCCGGTGGAGCGGATCGTGGTGTGGAATCGGGCCGAAACAGGCGAGCGGCTCGAGGGTTTTCGCGTGGTCGCGCTTGATGAAAACCGCAAACCCGTGTGGGAGAAGCCCGCGAACAAGGCGCCGAAAGCAGACGCGGTGTTCGCTTTGACTGGCGCGCGTGACGTGGAATTTGCGGAGGCGATGGCGGATTTTAACCAGGCGGACTTCGATGCCTCGCTGGTCATCAAGGACGCGAAACCCGGTCCGAACAAAAAGACGGCGCAAGCTGGCTGGGCGGTGGGCGGTGCGACGGGCAAGGATCACACGCTGACGCTTCTCGCGAAGCAGCCGGCGGACATTCCCGCGGGCGCGACGCTCTCGATCACGATCGAGCAGCAGTCGAAGCATGAAAACCACACGCTCGGCAGATTGCGGGTGGGTGTTTCGTCGGACGCACGCGCTGCGGAACACGTGCGCACGCCGGTGCCGGTGCTCGCGGCCCTGGGCACGGAGGAATCGAAACGGGACGAACAGCAGCGCGGGGCGATTCTCGATCACTTCGTGCGCAGGATCGCGCCGCAGCTCGCGGCGGAGCGCAGTCGACTGGCGGCCTTGCAGCGCGAACGCGATGCGATCAAGCCCGTCACGGTCCCGGTCTATCATGAGATCGCCGGCGGGCAGCGGCGCAAGACCCTAGTCCAGGTGCGCGGCAATTATCTGGTCACGACTGATGAGGTCGGCGAAGCGGTTCCCGCCGCGTGGCATCCCTTGCCGAAGGATGCGCCCAAGAACCGCCTCACGCTGGCCCAATGGCTGATGGACAAGGACAACCCGCTGACGCCGCGCGTGATTGCGAACCGTTTCTGGGAACAGATCTTCGGCATCGGCATCGTGCGCACGAGCGAGGAGTTCGGCTCGCAGGGCGAGCTGCCTGCGAATCAGGAACTGCTCGACTGGCTTGCGTGCGAACTTGTCGGGATGAAGTGGGACATGAAAAAATTCCTGAAGCTGATCGTCACGAGTTCCGCCTATCGCCAGTCATCGCGCGTCATTCCAGAGACGCTGGAAAAGGATCCGGAGAATCGTTTTCTCTCGCGCGGGCCGCGATTCCGCATGAGCGCAGAGATGGTGCGCGATCAGGCGCTTGCGGTGAGCGGATTGTTGAGCCCAAAAATGTATGGCCCCTCGGTGCGCCCCATCCAGCCCAACCAAGGATTGAGCGCAGCGTTCGGTGGTAATCTCGACTGGCAAACGAGCACTGGCGATGATGCACACCGTCGCGGTATCTACACCGAGTGGCGGCGCACGAGTCCGTATCCCAGCATGGCCACGTTTGACGCGCCGAGCCGTGAGTCATGCACGATCCGGCGCAACCTCACGAACACGCCGCTCCAAGCGCTGGTGACGATGAATGATCCCGTCTTTATCGAAGCCGCGCAGTCGCTCGCGCGACTAATGATCGCGGCCAATGGAACTCCGCAGGACAAGGTGAACCTTGGTTTCCGCTCATGCCTGATACGCGTGCCGACGGATGCAGAAACAACGCGCATTGTAAAGATGCGCGACGAGACGCTGGCGCTTTATCAAGCCGATGTCGTGAAAGCCAAGGACATGGCCACGAATCCAATCGGCGCCGCTCCGCAAGGCACGGACATTGCTGATCTCGCCGCATGGACTGTAGTGGCAAATGTGATTTTGAACCTCGACGAAGCTTTGATGAAACGCTGAACGCCATGAATCCAAATCTCGCATCCATCCAGCATCAGACACGGCGTCATTTTCTGAGCAACGCAGGGCAGCTCAGCCTTGGCGCACTGGCGATGGAATCCTTCCTGCGTCGCGACGCCACTGCCGCCCCCAGCGTGATCAATCCGCTCGCTCCGCGCAAGCCACACTTCGACGCGAAGGTCAAGCGAGTGATCTATCTGCACATGTCCGGCGGGCCGCCACATCTGGACATTTTTGATTACAAACCGGAACTGGTGAAGCTCAACGGCCAGGATGCGCCGGAGTCCTTCATCAAAGGCAAGATCTTCGCATTCACCAAGGGCGTTCCCAAGCTGATGGGCACGCCGCGCACATTCAAGCAATATGGCAAGCCTGGCATCTGGATGAGTGATGCGGTGCCGAATTTTCAAAGCATCGCGGATGACGTGTGCGTGATCAAATCGATGTTTACTGAGCAATTCAATCACGCGCCTGCAGAGCTGCTTCTTTTCACCGGCAGCGCGGTGCAGGGCCGGCCTTCGATGGGTTCGTGGGTCACGTATGGGCTCGGCACGGAAAACGAAAATCTGCCCGGCTTCGTCGCCCTCATTTCCAGCGGGGTGCAGCCCAGTGCGGGCCAGAGTGCATGGGGCAGCGGCTTCCTGCCGTCCGTTTTTCAAGGTGTCCAGTGCCGCTCGAAAGGCGATCCAGTTTTGTATGTGAACAACCCGCCTGGAATGGATCGCACTATCCGGCGCAAAACACTCGATGCGATGCGCGACCTCAACGAGCTTCAGGAAAAGGAACTCGGCAATCCCGAAACCAGGACGCGCATCGCGCAATATGAACTCGCCTTCCGCATGCAAACCAGCGTTCCGGAGGTGATGGACATCTCAAAGGAGAAGCCGGAGACCCTCGAAGCCTATGGCGCGAAGCCTGGCGAGGCGAGCTTCGCGAACAACTGCCTGCTCGCGCGTCGTCTGCTGGAGCAGGGCGTGCGTTTCGTGCATCTCTTTGACTGGGGCTGGGACTTCCATGGCACCAATCCCAAAGAAGATATTCGCGACGGACTGACAGAAAAAATGAGTCGCACTGACAAGCCCGCCGCGGCACTGATCAAGGACTTGAAACAACGCGGCATGCTGGACGATACGCTCATCGTCTGGGGCGGTGAGTTTGGTCGCACGCCGTTTCGCGAGGGGCGCACCAGCGGAGGAAAAATCCTGGGACGCGACCACTTCCCCGATGCTTACAGTTTGATGATCACGGGCGGCGGCGTGAAGCGCGGATTCTCCTACGGCGAGACGGATGAACTCGGATTCTCCGTCGTGAAGGACAAGGTTCACGTTCACGACCTGCAAGCCACGATCATGAACCTGCTGGGCTTCGATCACACGAAGCTCACCTTTCGCTTCCAAGGCCGCGACTACCGGCTCACCGACGTGCATGGAAATGTCGTAAAAGACATCCTCGCCTGAGAGATGTTTCCCGCGCGTTGTTCGCCGCCTGAGGGGTGGAATGCCTCCACATCTGTTCATTAATACACGATGACCTGCCGCCATGTTGACGACCTCGGTCAAGCTCGGCGGCATGTGCGCGGATGCGATGCCCGAGGAGCTGGCAGCGTTGGAAAAATTCGGCATGGCCACGGGCCTCGCCTTCCAGATCATCGACGACATCCTCGACGTCACGCAGACGACCGAAAAGCGCGGCAAAAGCGCGGGCAAAAAATGTGGCATCGGAAAAGTCCACCTACCCTGCCCTGCTCGGACTCGATGTTTCACGCGAAGAGGCGCATCTGCTTACCGAGCAAGCCCATCGGGCGCTCGATGTGTTTGGCCCATCTGGCCAACGATTGCGACAACTCGCGGATTATCTGCTGGCAAGGGACTATTGACTTCGGTTTTGGAGGCTGAAGCCAATTGAGGGGGCACACATGCCGGATCAGGCGACGGCTTTTCTACCGCCAGCGATGCCAATTTGTAAAATAAACAAGAAAACCACTCTTAAACCGTTGTGCTTTGAGTCCCATTCTGAGCAGTAAAAATGGAACGCGCAGGGCGCCAAATATCTTAAAAAATTGGAGTTTATGAAAATTAAGATTGACGGATGATCTGATTTCCGGTTGAAAGGTGTCTGCGGGAACATTTTTCCAAAAATAATGTCAAAAAATCCCTTCATACCGTTAATATCGGGTGGCAGGAAAACTGCTTGTAATATTTTGCAAGAAAACAGGTGGAAGCTGTGTTATGCTTCTGGCCCCCTTTTTAAAAATCCCTTTTAATCACTTTATATGGCCAGCATGGAACTAGACGGAGGCATCAAGATTTACCTGCGCGAGATCGGCAAGACAGATTTGCTGACGCCTGCGCAGGAAGTCGAACTTGCAGACCGCATCAAAGTCGGCGATCCCGAGGCGCGCAGCCACATGATCCGCGCGAACCTGCGTCTCGTC
>JANNQW010000266.1:0-2369 GCA_031400955.1 Verrucomicrobiota bacterium | reverse complement strand
AACATCGTCAAGGATCCGATCCACATCAGCGACTTCCACGCCACCGTGCTGAAATTGCTAGGCTTCAACTTCGACCGCTTTAGTTACAAATACCAGGGCCTGGACGGCAAACTCACCGGCATCAACCCGGCGAAGGTCATCAAGGAACTGATTGCGTAAAAGAGTGGCTACTCGGGCGGGACACGATTCAATTCCTCAATATCGGCCTGGTCCTGCAACCGGTTCGCAGCCTTCTTGGCCGTGATCAAATCCTCCCGCCCGAGATAATGCACATCAAATCCGAAATCGGTGAGCGTCACGCGATGCAGCCAGGCATCGGCGAAAACCAGGCCGGGCACGGAAGTAAGAAAATCAATCGCGTTCGGCGGGCGTCCGATCATGAACTGCGTTCCGGGATTCGCAAAATCAGACTCGGTAATTTCGATCAGGGGCACGCCAAATTCCCGCATCGCTCGCGCAGCCTTCGCTGCGTTTTCTCGCGTAGGTTCGATCCAGATGTCCAGATCCTTTGTGTAGCGCGGTTGCGTATGCAGGATCACGGCATAACCGCCGATGATCAGGCAGCGGACGTCATGCTTTGCGAATGACTGTAACAGATCTTTGAAATCGGAGTTCATTCGGATCGCGCTTTTTCATTTCCCAGGCATCCACCACCAGATCCCACGCGGCTTGCAGCCTCTCCGCCGGGGAGACAGCCTGCCAGTTGCGAATGTGATTCACACGCATCTCATCGAACGATGAGCATTTTACCGCCGTCCATCCGGCGCGCGTGAACTGAGCTTCAGCCATGCGCTCGTGTAGCACAGAAGCGCATGAAATGCCAGTGTGCTCTGCCAAGTGGCTCCTGCGGCCCTCCGCATGAATTAAAAAACATCGCGCAGCGCAACACTGAATGTTGGGCGCATTCGCGCAAGGATTCAGATTCCTGCGGAGGGCCGCAGGAGCCACTTTACTCGCCCATGCTTGAATCCTAATTACCGCTGATATCAGGACAGGACTTGGTCGGCTTGTAAACGAAGAACAAAACTACGCCGACGATAACCGACTGCGCGACGCCGCTGATGATCCACTTAGTCAGAAGGCCATCGGGAAGCGGCAGCACCGCCCATTGGATCGCGGCACTGCCGCTGTAGGCCAGACCCATGAAGACGCCGAGGCCAATGGCACACTGGATGCCAGCCCCGCCGAGCGCGATGCGCGCCCAGAGCATGGTGAAAGCGGTGGCCACCAGAAACTGCCCGATCAAATATCCGTGCATGTGGGACGCCATATCGGCCTCAGCCCGCCAGAGCTTCCCGGCATCCATGGTATAGATGCTCTTCAACCAGACTCCGTGAATAAGAAAATCCGTCGCGCTGATGGCGACGAACGCGGCGACGAGGGCAAGCAAGATTCGTTTTGGATTCATGCCCATCAGACTATCAAACGACGGATGGTCTGTCGAGTTTTGAGAAAAAACCGTTCCCGATTCACCGGATCAATCCACATCCAACTCCGGCTTGAAGTCCGCCGCGTGATACGAACTACGCACCAGTGGCGCACTGGCGGCGTGACGGAAACCTTTCTTCAGAGCAATCTGCTTGTAGTTCTCAAAGGTGTCAGGATGCACATAACTCACCACCGGCAGATGCTGCGGCGAGGGACGGAGATACTGCCCGAGTGTCAGCACCGTGACGCCGTGCTCCAGCAAGTCATCCATGGCCTGAAAGAGTTCCGGTTCTGTTTCACCAAGTCCAAGCATCAGACCGCTCTTCGTGGCGACCTTGCCACCAAGTTCCGCCGCCATTTCCTTGGCGCGCTTGAGCACATGCAGGCTGCGGCTGTATTGCGCGCGACTGCGAACTAACGGCGTGAGGCGCTCCACGGTTTCGAGATTGTGATTAAAGATGTGCGGCTTTGCCTTCATCACGGTCAGGATTGCATCGTCTTTCGCATTGAAATCCGGCACCAGAATTTCAATGGTGATCGTCGGTGCCGAGGCCCGGACAGCTTCAATGGTCTGCGCAAAATGTTCCGCGCCACCGTCGGCCACGTCATCGCGCGCCACGGCGGTGATGACGATGTGCTTCAGCTTCATGCGCTTCACCGCTTCCGCCACGCGCTGCGGCTCGTCGGCCTCCAGCGCGAACGGTTTGGCCGTCTTCACCGCGCAAAATCCGCAGGCGCGCGTGCAGCGGTCGCCCGCGATCATGAACGTCGCCGTGCCCTGGCTCCAGCATTCCCAGCGATTCGGGCACTGCGCTTCCTCGCAGACGGTGTGCAAGCGCAGATCGGACACCAGCGCCTTGGTGCTCCAGAAAACCGGATCACGCGGCAACTTCACGCGGATCCAGTCCGGCTTCTTGTCCGTGTGTAATGCTGAATCGATC
>JANNQW010000265.1:0-10319 GCA_031400955.1 Verrucomicrobiota bacterium | reverse complement strand
CCACGCTCAGTTTCGAGCAGATCACCGGCTATCACGCGAAGCTCTTTGATGCCCTGAGCATTGAAGCCTGGTGGAAAAGTTCCAACGAAAAGCCGTCGACCAACAAGACCATTCCCAAGCCGCCGGGTGCCGCCGGGGCCGATAGCAAGGCCAAGCCGAAATAAGCCTGGTGCCAGAACCTGGCATTATCTGCCGGCACTCGAGCCCACATGAAGGGGCGGTCTACCCTGTCCCAAATAAATTAAATTTTCTTCCAAGAAAACTCAAGGATGCCCGTCATGCCTACTGAACACCACATGTCTGACCGTGATCCTGACCATGCATTTCTTATTGCTACGCTCGACCGCTACGAGCGTCCGCTCATCCGCTACGCCATGGGCATCGTCGGCGAAATCAACCAGGCCCGCGACGTCGCTCAGGAGGTTTTCATCAAGCTTTCACAATCACTCGCCACTCTCGAACGCGATCGGCTGGCGCCCTGGCTTTTCACCGTGTGCAAAAATCGTGCACTCGACTACCGACGGAAACATCAACGCCTTATCCCTATGGAACTAGAAGTCCTCGACCGTGAACCCTCCGCCCAGTCCGGCCCCGCCGAGGCCATGGAGGAGAAGGAACTCAGCAGTGCCCTGAAACGCTGGATCGCGCAACTGCCCGACAAGCAGCGCGAAGCCGTGCGATTGAAATTCGAGGCCGGCCTCAGTTACAAAGAAATCTCCGACACTCTCAAGACCAGCATCGGCAACGTCGGCACGCTCATCCACCTCGGTGTCGCCAATCTCCGCCAGCAATGGCTGGCCATGAATGCCTGACTTCTTCTTATCCCTTAAACCTTATCCCTTAAACCTATGGACGCCAAGCTTACCGCCTACGCCTTGAACGAACTTCCGCCCGATGAGCGCGCCGCCTTCGAGGCCCAGTTGAAAAATGATCTCGCGCTGCAAAAGCAAGCGGATGAAATGAAAGCCTTCTGCAAGATGCTGGAGTATGAGGTCGCACAAAATGCCGATGACGTCCTCATGCCTGCCCAGCGCGCGCAACTGGTGCAGAGTTTCCAGAGTTCGCCTAAAATTATTCGCCCACTCTGGCGGCGATCAGCGTTCCTCAACACGCTCGGCCTGGCCGCCGCTGCCTGTCTCGCAATCATGTTCACCGTGCACTACATGAGAGAGGAACCGCTGGATGCTGCAAGAGGTTATGTGACTCTCAGGACTGATGCATCGCCCACGATGGATGACCAAGACATTAAACGGAGTGTGCAGATGAAGCAGAAGGCAGAACGCTCCACGCTCGTGAACATCTCTCCGGCCCCTAAAGAAAATGAGAAAAAACAATTGGCTGCGACAAATGTCCCGCAACCCGCCGCCCCCTCGGCACCGGTCGTTACCGACTTGGTGATCAAAGACGCACTCACCAAGGCCATGCCCGTCGTGCCATCGCGTCAGTCGGATAAACTTGCCTTCAAGCCCGAACCAAAAATGAGAATGACCGAAAGCCATGATTTCGATCTGTCAGGCAAGAATAAGGAATTAGCAGGCAAAGATGCTAACGGTTTGGGCCTGGGAGGTGGCAACTCCTACGCCGGAGTTTCGACGATTCATGGAGAGAAAGATCTCCGGTCGAAGTCTGACAACCGGATCGTGAATGCCGAGGGGCTCAAGAAGATAGAGAGTGGGGCCAGCACTATTGCCAACCGTGGCATGGATATTCAAGGCGCGTTGTTAGCTGACCAAAACAAAAATACCCCCGCTGCTGGTAACGAAAATCTATTTGCGACTGCCACCGGGGGAGCCGGCGCTGACAAGACGATAACTCCGGGCGCACCGCTCAAGGAAAACGGCAAATTTTTCCGTGATGACGAATCTGCGAAAAAGCCAGCAACTGAAGCTGTCGCCAGCAATCTGACCAAGACCGGTGACGGGACTTTGGCCTTGAATGGTGCCAGTTTTTACACCGGCAGCACCACGGCCTCTGCGGGTGAATTAAAAAACACCGATGGCAAAGGTGCGCTGGGTAACAACAGTGCCACCGGCACGCTGATCTTCAGCGGGGGCTCTTTGCCGGCAGGCGGGTCCATTGCCGCCACGCCTCCGGCGACCTCGAGCCGCACCGGGTGGAGTGATGCCAGCGGCAATCGGGAAGAATACGCCCCATCACCGGTCATCACATCTTCCGGAAAAATCTCAGCCACCAAAAACAAAGGCGATGTGGCGGAAGCACTAGCTTCGGCACCCGAGCCTGCATTGCTCGCCACTACCACGCCCGTCGATGGACGGTTTGGCGGTTTAGCAATCGAGTCCGATATTGAATCACGCAGGCGGATGTCAGATGATGAAGTGCGCCCGGTTCCTCAATCACGTGCGGCCAACACCGCCACTTACCGGCCCATCATCGAGAACCCGTTCACATTTGTCGCGCAGCAGCCGCTCTCGACTTTCTCGCTGGATGTGGACACCGCATCTTACGCCAACGTGCGCCGCCTTCTGAACTCCGGCCAGCGCCCGCCGCCGAATGCGGTGCGACTTGAAGAATTAGTGAACTATTTTCCTTATCACTACGAAGGCCCCGGTGCCGACCGGCCCATCGCCGTGCAGGTCAATCTCGGTGACGCGCCCTGGCAGCCGCTGCACCGCATCGCACGTGTCGCCGTGAAAGCGCGCGAGGTGAAGGGCGAACGCACCGCAGCTAACTTCGTTTTCCTGCTTGATGTCTCCGGCAGCATGGAACCCCAGGAACGGCTCCCGCTTATTAAGAAGAGCCTGAACCTGCTCATGGATCAGTTGCGCGAAGATGATCGCGTGGCCATCGTCACTTACGCTGGAGAGAGCGGCGTCGCACTGGAAAGCACCCCCGGCGCGCAGAAAGAAAAAATTCGGCAGGCTATCCAGAAACTCAATGCCGGTGGCTCCACCAACGGTGCCAGCGGCATCCGGCTCGCCTACGAACAAGCGGCTTCAAATTTCAGCAAGGAGCGCATCAACCGTGTGATCCTCTGCACCGACGGCGATTTCAATGTGGGCACCAGCAGTGTGCAGGAACTTGAGAAGCTCATCGCGGAAAAGGCCAAGGGCGGCGTCTTCCTCAGCGTCCTCGGCGTGGGCACGGACAACCTGCATGATCACACGATGCAGGCGCTGGCCGATCGCGGGAACGGCAACTACCACTATCTTGATTCCGTCGGCGAAGCGCGGAAGGTGCTGGTCGAGCAGATGACGGGCACGCTCATCACTGTCGCCAAAGATGTGAAGCTGCAGGTCGAGTTCAACCCCGCCCAGGTCGCCGCCTACCGTCTCATTGGCTACGAAAAACGGATGCTGGCGAAGGAAGATTTTAACAACGACAAAAAGGACGCCGGTGAAATCGGCGCGGGCCACACGGTCACCGCGCTCTATGAAATCGTCCCGGCCAGCCTGAAGTATCCCGATGGCAAACCAGTGGTCGATGATCTGAAGTATGCGCTGGCAGCCAGGGCTGTATCGGCTCGCACAGCTCAGGATGAGTCCGCCGCCAAAAGCTCCGCCGCACCTGTGACCAACGAGACCATGACCGTGAAAGTGCGATACAAGGAGCCCGATTCAGACAAGAGCAAACTGTTCGAAGTTCCCGTGACGGATTTATACAAAAAGCTTTCCGAGAACGATCGCGACTTCCAGTTCGCCGTCAGTGTGGCCGGCTTCGGCATGTTGTTGCGCGGATCACCGAACGCGAACGAACTGACCTGGGAAGGCGTGCGCCGGCTCGCGCTCGCGGGCAAAGGTGAAGATGAACAAGGCTGGCGCGGGGAGTTTATCCAACTGATCGAAAAGGCGCGCGGCCTCTGTGAAGAACAGCGTTGAACTAAAAAATCAGCAAACAGAATTATCCGAAAGAAACGAAAAGCGACGAAAAAATTGGCCAGGTTAAAGCACGCTCCAGTTTCCGTCACTCATAACAAAACATTTTTCCTCTACTGTCAGAAATTTTTCTTGCCATCCGTCAGGGCATTGAGTAAAATTTTGCTCCATTACACTATAGTCAAATGTTCAACCGCTCAGTCGTAGTTCAAATTCGAAGCTGGCGGAATGGAGTCACGCATGTATTGAGCCTCGTCACTTCGGCTGCTATGGGCAATATTTTCAGACATTGCCTTAAAGCCGGTTTACTGGCTCTCGCGCTTCTCGCGCTGACGTGTTGCAAGAAAAATTCCCTGCCTGAGCCTCAAGGCGCTGAGTCCATAGCCACACAACCAAACCGGGCCAAAACAAACCCAGAACTGCCGGCCCGGCCCGCGAATGACGCCAGCACGCCTGCGCAAATTGCTTTTTGGAATTACATTGAAACCTACAACCGCTTGCCGGACAAACCCAGTGAAATCCAGCGCCGTATCTTTGCCACGCGTGGGGTAGCACCCGCCTTTCAGTTCATCACCACTTCACCCAAGTCAGTCTTTGCGGACGTGGTGGGCATGAAGGCGCATCGCGAGCGCTTCGCACAACGCTATCCCTGGGTGAGATGCCTGCTGGATTCAGAACACATCACGTTGGAAGTCGATGAGGACGTTTTCAGGGGCAGCGTCAAGGAAATACTTGAGAAGCATTTTAAGAAAATCGATGGAAACTATGGCCGCTATCTTCAGCATGAACCTGACCGGCGACAGTTCACGAAGCGGTGGTTGGAATCGCTTTTGGCTATCGATTACATCTTTGCCTGCGGCAGCGCGCAGGACAGGATCGACGGGCTGACCATGCTGTCACAGACGTTCAGCGAGGCCGCAAATTCAGGACTGGATTCTGCGGGGCGGATGGCACGGGGCGGAGAGCTGGAAATTCCCGCCGCGTTTGACATCGCCATGTCCATTGCCAACGAATTTCCCGACCGTGCCCCGGAAAAACTCCTGAACTTTTTGCCTTTGTTACTCTCCAGCACGGGAGACCCTGCCGCATACATTGAATGCCTCAAATGGGCCCTGCGAGTGCAGTCATTCGCCCGATGGAATAACCTCATGCAGTTGAACAATATTCAAGTTGGAAACCACTGCGTGCGAAACGGACTGCTGCATTACACAATCTACTGGTATCACCTTCACGAGAAGGTCAGGCCGGACGTCGGCTCATCCGCCATTGCCATCGAAGCTCTTTTTGAGAAGATCTATGGCAAGCAGGAAGGCCAGAAGGAGCATAAAAAATACCTCGCCCTGCTGGATGCCGCCTATCCGCCGCCCGAAAAACCTAGCACTCCAAAAACGTCTACTCCGACCTCCTTGCCTGTATCCCAGCAACCAGCCCACTGAAGCATGACAAACCGTTCAAAAAATGAAACTTGCAGGGCAGGCATTCCGCTTCCCATAGCCATCTCATGTAGCGAGCAAAGCGTTGATTCTGCAATAGGTGGGAGAAATGGGATTCCTCAACCAGAATCTGAGTTCAGCAATCGCCCGCAGTTAACACGGTGCTTGAGAAATTTTCTCGCTGTCCTCGTGGGCAGCTTCATGTTGCTGCTCACCAACCTCTGCCCCTCACAGACCGTGACCATCACCGGAGACATCCCCTACGCAAAGGCTTTGAAGGGCGATCTTGGCGACCTGCTAGTGTGGTCCATGTCCCAGATTCGGCAGGATAAGGACAGCACGGTCGTCCCTGGTGCGGGATCGGTCATGGAAAAGGACAGCCGCTCCCACTCCGAGAAACTGGGCTATTCCTCCCCGAGAGTAGAATACGATGACCCACCCAATGCCCCACGCAATGCCCCACCCCATGACCCAGCCCATATCTTTAGAGGAACACTGGACATGACCGGTGCCACGCTCCCTGCCACTATTGCCATCCTGGTGGATGACTGGGCCACACTCACCGTAGATGAAGAAGACGTGAGCGCACGAGTTGCGGGTGTCACCGGCCCGGCATTCCACAAATCCTACGAGGTGAAAGGCACCGCGTTGTGGAACCCGAAATCCTACGTGGAATTTCCCGTTCCCCTGCCCACTGGACGCAAATACAACCTCACCCTGAAATACGAAAATATCGCCAACCTCACCAAAAAATACGGCGGCCCAGTCGATGTCGACGGGGTAAGCGTATATGTTTGCCTCCTGCCAGTTGAGTTAAACCTCCGAGCAACAGGGAAACTGACGGCAGCGCCGGAGGATTCCTCCCATGATGAAATCTTAGCAGCCACGGGCACAGACGACTTGGGCCCATTGCCCATGGGTCAAGGCCGTGCCGATGGTCCGGGAGCAGCCTACTGCGCGCCTGTGGAGGTTACCGCTAAAGTTCCTGATCTTGCGGGAGCCACGTGGCGGTGGAAGCGGAAGCTTAAAGCAATCGATTGGGCAATCCGACTCGGTAGAGCCCCAGCGCCCAGCGGCACTACTGGCCGGCTCGAGTGGCAAGCAACTAAACATTTTATCCTAGATAGAGATGACGATCCGGATGCTGTTCACTGCGACGTGACAAGGTCCAAAGAGACCGGCAAGATCTATACACACGACAGTAGCGGTATTCACCTCGACACTGAGACTACTAATATTCCTACAATCGGCGATTTTCTTTATCAAAAAAAGCATTTTACTTATCATGTCGAACTAAACAATGGCGGAGGATGGAAAGAGGTTGGCAAGCTTGATGTCGCACAGCGCGCGACCCTCAAGAGGACGGGCGATGCTACTAATACTTTCGCTGGTAACTTTCTAGGAATAGAGAACTCAAATAAGGAGGAAGATTTGGACATCAATGTAACAGAAGCTGAAATCCGAGCCATTGTCGGTGGCGCCATCCCGATTGCATTACCTTAGCTGGTAGTAACTTAAAATGAAGACACCGTTTATCATCCTGAATGTCACAGTTGCGTTGGCGACTTTATCCTTTGGTGAACAAGTGAACCTTGCAACTGCAGAGCGGAATCTAAATGAAGCTGTCACCGAATCACATGGTGTCTTTGTTTGTCGTCTGGTCAAGCAAGGCTCTGCTCTATTTGGCCCCTTGGGAATGAGTCTCTACGTTGGTGCTGAGTTTGAAGTGCAACAAAGCTTACGAGGGGAACCAGTCGCAAAGATAACATGTTCCTACTTGGCTCGGGTCAATCCTCCCGAGCGTATTCCGAAAGTAGGTGAGGATTATATTGTCATCGGACATCAGACCAGCGCAGATTTTGACATTAGCAAGCTACTTGACGCGACAACGAAGAACATTGATCTCGTCACGACCCTGCTTGCGACTGGGTCGGATCATGCAAAGACAGGAAACTTTCAGCCCGACCAGATTGATTCGGCACATAAAATGCGGCTAGATTGGCTGTGGTGGTTGTTTGCACTTATTGCCGTCACTTGTATAGCGGCATGGTTGTGGTTTCGCAAGGTCAGAAAGACCATGAATAGTGAATAGGGTCAGAAGATTGAATGGCGCTTAGGTAAGAACTGGATCCCTGCCAATATAACTTAATATTAAGGGGTTAAAGACAGAAATCCTCGTTAACTCAGTGCCATTCGTGTCTGGCCCTTGGTGAAGAAATCTAAAACTATGACGAAAAGTTATTGCAGCGATTTCATCCAGCTCATAGAAAAAGCCCGCAGCCTCTGCGAAGAACGGCGGTGAGGAGAGCAGGGGAAGGTGGAAAGAATGGAAGAGTGGAAGTTGGAAGAGTGGAAGTTGGAAGTTGGAAGTTGACGGTTTCTTCAAGCCGGAGGCAACTGTTGGCTTTTGGTGAGTGGCGAGTTGTAGTCCCCCGGGGGCGGGAAAAGAGACGGTGGTGGCTGCGGGCGGATCATCACAAGGCACCGACTTGGCTCATTGACCATGTTCGGGCGAAGCGACTGGAGCAGGGGCTGACCATGAAGGAGTTGGCGCGGAAGCTCTGCATCCCGTTCGGCTCTTACAAATATTGGGAGTTGCACCTTTCCAAGCCTCTGCCGAAGTCGCGGAAGGTGTTGGTGAGGTATCTCGGCTGCGATCCAGAGCAGGTAAAGGCGGTGTCCAACGCATGACCTCGCGCCGTGGGGCGCGTTGGCTTTTCGGTGCCTGATCCTGTGGGGGAAAACCTTCCCCTCGCGCCTACTTCGTGCGGTGCTACCCCTTCGAGCGGGAGGTGTCCCGCAACGCCCTCGGCTCCGCACTGGCCCGCCGCCCGGAACCGTCTGTCTGACCTGCCGGATTGCCGCTGCGCGCGCTTCCCGGCCAGTCGAGCCAGACCGTCCCGACCCCCTCCCGCCGCTTAAAAGTGTCGCTCCGAATCCCCGGCCTACCCTGCCGGTGATTCCGAGCGAATCGTTGTTTGGGCCAGCCACTGTATCAGACCCGTTTGCCGCCGCCTTTCCGCACAGGACTGACACGCTTCCCCGATCCGGCCATTCCAGAACCACCACGGGCCGTATGACCGCTTTTGGCACCACCGCTTAGCCCCCTCCTTCACAGCCTCGCAGGCATCCAGACGGCCAGATTGCTTTCCTCCCGCCGTAATTGCGATGGCCCGTCAGGCACCCCTTCGCGTTTCTACGGGGGCTTCCGCCCGGACATGAGAGTTTTGATTCGCCACGTTGTGTTTCGGCATTCGTCATCTTTGTATGGCACCTCGCATCCGCTCCGTGCGGACGCTACACCGATTCTGCGCCACAGTCTCGCTTACCGAAGGTCCGGAGGGTCGGTATCTTTCTTCGACCCCAAACTTTCCCCCCGCAACAACAGTGGCCGACCCGGCTGGCCATTTTCTTTGATAGGCGTCACATTGGCTGGCCAAAGGGCAGTAATATCCAGTTTCCGTTTCAAACCAGTCGTATGACATGCATTGTCCATTTTGAATTGTCATCCCAAGTCGGTATGACACCATCCGGCTATACCACCGCGCCTTATACGTTCCGCACATTTGAAAAACTGGCACCGGCTGGAGCAAGGCCAGATGGTATTGAGCGACCGCCTCAATCAGCTCTGTCACTTTTGTTTGGTATAGCCGCAGTGTTGCTTCAATATCTTCTATGAAGTTCGCCCGCGGGCCTTTCCGCAGGCCTTCGTTGAAATAGCGAATATTGCCTGCTTCATTATCAAGATGGCAACTTCCCGTAGCGCCATGCGAAAGCACGGTTCGTAACGTGCGTAGCGAAGTGAACCACTCTTCATAATCCTCGGCGAGCCACGCCCGGATCGCTTCGGGAAATCCGGCGCCGTATTTGCATTCCTTGGCCCTTTTGAAGAGGTCCTCATTTGAACCCTTTTGCACCCCTTGGACCTTCGGATAGGCGCCGTAGATGAATGTCCGCACGCCATCTATCGCTGAGTAAAGTGCGAGCACGACTGATTCGCACACCGCCGCGTATTCACGAGAGTTCTGGTTGGAAGTGCCACCCAGACGCTCCAATTCCGCGCGATCGAGAGCAAGATTCGGACGCAGTTTTTCCGCGATCCCCCAGAACACTTCAACTTTTTCCAAATGACTTCCGCAATCACGAAGACCACCGTGGACATTGCCGTTGTCAGGAAGTGGAGGACCCGCGAAACGCTGCAATTTCCCGAGTGAGGACCAATCCTCAGGAGCAAATTGCAACAGGAACACATTTGGCAGGTCGGACATGCTTTTCCTCAATAATACCCATTGAATCCCAGTCAACTCGCACTAGGAGGCTGAAACCCATTCCCGAAATCCGGGTCAAGCGCGTGACTGTGAAGGCTCCCGCTTCGCGCGGCATTTTATTCGAAATGGCGTTCACAGGCGAGGGAAGCCCGAGCCGCTTGCCCTCCCCAAAAAAAATTGCAAAAAGTTCTTCAAACTGACATTCGAGGGCTTCGCTTAAGCAAGTATCGTGGTATACGAGCCAATGCCGACAGTCACCAGAGAGGACACTGAACGCTTTGTTCACTCCCTTGGCTTTTGCAAGCCATTGTTCTTTGCATCAGGCCATGATGAATTCCCGATTTACTGCGGGGGTTCGTGTTTCGTCGCCCGTTACCGGCAAAAGTATTATGTTTTGACGGCCAAGCACTGTCTTCGCGATGACCCGTCGGATATTTACGTTCTCACAAATGCTCAGTCGGCAATCCCCATCCGCAGGAGTCACTTCCCCACCGACGATGGAGACGACTCGGCCTGGAGTGATGTGGCCTGCCTCACCACATATCCGGGAGAGCATATGCCGCCGCTACACCATGACGATTTTGTCGATTTCGACGAACACGAGAACAGGCACATTTTTGCCTACATTGGTTATCCGCTTGTATTGAACCCGGATTCCGAAGTTAAAAAAGGCATCGTTTGGCGCTGAAGGCGTGGTTACTTGGCAGTGCAAACAAACCAGCACTCACAGCCATGCACCAAACGATGCAGGGGATTATCAACCCCGTTTTCACTTCCCGGCAAGT
>JANNQW010000264.1:0-5340 GCA_031400955.1 Verrucomicrobiota bacterium | reverse complement strand
TCAACCCGATTGAGAAGATGTGGAGCAAGGTCAAGGCTCTGCTGCGCAGCGCCGAGGCTAGAACCCCTGAAGACCTCGACCAAGCCATCGGTTCGGCCCTCACCAAAGTCACCCCCAACGATGCCCGCGGCTGGTTTGCTTTTTGTGGCTATAGTATTATTTAAAATGCTCTAGGCCGCGCTGAAAAACCGCGGCGTGAATGGCGCTCGCATCATGCAGCGTCACGTCCTCTATCTCAGCGAGCTCATCGGACGTCAGGAAGCCTTGTGACGCAAGAGCGTGGAAATTTTCGGCCGGGACAATAAGGCTGCCCAACAGGCCGCAATGTTCCTTAGCCGTCTTGGCTGAGTGTGCGACGGGCTTCCAGTCTGTCGTTTCCCCTGCGTTCTGGCAGGATGCATGAACCATACACAGGCTGTGGCCAGTGTTACCCCCATTTACACACAGGATGCCAAGACCACCGGGTTACATCTCAAGATTATCAATCAAGCGTGTGCCGCCGAAGTAAACTGCCGCGGCCATCAGACCGTTCTGACACGATTTATTCAAAGATTCCAGCGTCGCGCGATCCACGCAGGCAATGTAATCCAGCCGATGCAGCGGCGCGAACTGGGCGAGATGTTTTGTAAAGATCATCTGCAACACCTCAGCGTCGCGCTCGCCATTCAACCAGCACTGCTTCGTCTCCAACAATGCCTGACGAATCGCCGGTGCCTGTCTGCGCTCTTCATTATTCAAATAGTGGTTCCGGGAACTCATGGCCAGCCCGTCGGCTTCACGCACCGTTTCGCAGCCGATGACCTCGATGGACAGATCTAAGTCCCGCACCATGCGTTTAATGATCGCGAGCTGCTGATAGTCCTTCTTGCCGAAGACCGCACGGTGCGGATTGATGAGATTGAAAAGTTTCAACACCACTGTGCAGACGCCATCAAAGTGTCCGGGCCGGCTGGCACCGCAGAGAGTTTTTGAAAGCCGTGTTTCCAGCACAATGATTGAGCGATCGGACGGATACATATCTTCCGCGTCAGGTGCGAAAATTACATCCACACCCACGCTCTCGCATTTGTCGGCGTCCGACTCTAGATCGCGCGGATATCGGGCGAAATCCTCCTTGGGACCGAACTGCAGCGGGTTGACGAAAATGCTCACTGCGACGCAGCCGTCAGATCCCGCGATGCGCCTCGCCTCGCGCATTAGTGCCAGATGACCTTCATGTAGAGCGCCCATCGTCGGCACGAGCACTACGGGTGCATTCTGCATGGAGCGCCACCTGCGCAGTTCAGAAATGGTGTGCAACAGCATCATGATTTTAAATCGCGGCTCTCAAACACAGCGGCGCCAAAGACAAATAATGAAGCCGCCACACCGCCAAGTATGGCATAGTGGCGCAGGATGGTGGCCCAGGGAATCTGCTCGAAGAAGACCATGCTCCAGGTGGTCATGTAGTTGGTGATCAGCAAGTGCTTGTAACTGTCCATGAAATGTCCTTCGCGCAGCACCATGTCCATAAACAGGTAGGATAATGCCGTAATGGTGGCGGCAGACGGTTTGATGCGCCAGCAGGAAAAGAAAAAGGCGATCGATGCTGCGCACATCATGCTGCAGGACAGCAGCAGCGTCGCCATGGCATAGCGCTGCAGACCCTCATCCGCGTCGTAGAAGGCGATGTATTGTTGTTCCGGAGCGATGGCAAACAGCCCGCCGCCCCAGCCCCGCACCAGAATGCCAAGGCCAAGCGCACTCCAGGAGATGAACTGGATGAGCACGAATGAGTAAAACATGCAGGCAAGGAATTTCACGGCAAGCAAGCGCAGGCGACTCACGGGCCGCGTCAGGATCAGCCGGAGATTCCCGTCCTCGCTCTCCTTGGCCACGACATCGCCCGCGATCAACGTGAGGTAAATGGCACCAAGCAGAAAAACGGAGAGTCGCAGCACCAGATAGGCGAGCGTGAGCGCGGAAAAATAGGATTCAAACACCTCGCCCTGATGCTGAATCATGCGGCGGAACCAGGTCTCCACTTTGTCGAGATGAAAGACAATGTAGAGCACGACCTCCAGCAATACGAAGGCACCGAAACCGAGAAAAGTGCGCTTCCGGGCGATCATCTTGCGCATCTCTGCGCGCCACTGGGTCAGGAACAGCGTCATGCCTTCCCTCCCTGTGTCAGCTCCAGATACCAGTCTTCCAATGTCTTGTGCTGGGGCGTCCATGCCTCCACGCGAACACCGGCCTGGACAAAGCACGCGAGCAACTCCGGCCCGCCCAGCCCGTTCGCAATCTCCACCGTCCGGTCATCCATGAATGAAACCCCCGCAGCGGTGGCGACTTTGCGCGCCAGTTCCAAGTCGGCCGTATCAAGCTTGAAACGCGGATGTTCCTGGGCGCTGCTTTGCACCGGACCTTCGTAGACTTTTTTCCCCTCTCGAAGAATGATGCAGCGATCACACATTTGCTCGACTTCGCTGAGCAAGTGCGAATTCAGCAGAATGGTAAGTCCGTGTTCCGCTCGCAGCTTGAGCACGGTGGCGCGAAATTCGTGGATGCCTTCGGGATCGAGCCCGTCGGTCGGTTCATCGAGCAGCAGGCATTTTGGCTCCGGCAACAGCGCCTGCGCCAACGCCAGCCTTTGTTTCATACCGTGGCTGTAGGTGCTGACCTTGCTGCGGACACGGTCCTTCAAGTTCACCAATTCGAGCACGCGCCACACTTCCTTTTCATCCCACCAGCCGGACAGGGCGCAGAGCGCGCGCAAGTTGTCCCAGCCGGACATGTATTCATAAAATGATGGCGCCTCGAAGATGGCACCGATCTGGCGCAAGGCACCCGAGCGATCCTTCTGCACCGAATGTCCGCCGATGAAGACCTCGCCTGCACTGGGCCGGACCATGCCGAGCATAATGCCGAGCACAGTGCTCTTGCCCGCGCCATTGTGGCCGAGCAAGCCCACGATTTCCTTCTCCTTCACCTCGAAGGACACATCGTCCAAAGCGGCCCGGGTGCGAACGAAACGCTTGCTGAGGTTATTGACTGAAATCATGGAGCCAGACTGACTGAATAGAGGAATCGAATCTTTTCAATCACTGCTCACTGGAAGCACCTGAGAGTCGCACCTGGATTTGAACCTGTAATCGAGGCGAATGAAAGCACAGACCTTGCGCATCGTCGCGGAGTGCCTAGCATGCCGTCATGAATATTCACTGGGCACTCATCCTCGCCTCCGGAGCACTGGCCTCGCATGTCGGCGCACTGGATTTCACCGAAACCGTCAAGACCATCGTTGAGCAAACCGAAGCCACCAAACCCCTTTCCGTCCAAGGTTCGGATAAGAACTGGTATTTTCTCCGCAAGGAACTGGTTCATCTCGCGCAGGGAGACCTCGCCACCGCCGATCTGACCAAGGTCAATGCCGAGGGCACTGATCCGCTGCCCGTAATTATCAAATACCACAACGAACTGAAAGCTCTCGGCGTGGAACTGCTGCTGGTTCCGGTGCCGTGCAAAGCGGTGATCTATGCGGAAAAACTCAACGACAAAATCGATCCTGCGACCGTCCCCAACATGGGAGCATTCATTAACAAACTCAAAGCCTTAGGCGTGAATGTGCTCGATCTCGAAAGTGTCTTTAAAGCGGAGCGCGCGGATTATCCTGATAAGCAGCTCTATTGCGCCACGGATTCACATTGGTCGCCCTATGCTTGCGAAGTCGCGGCCAAACTCGTCGCGAATAAATACAAGGCTCGGAAAGAAATCAGTGAAAACTCGCTGGCCGATCTCATCGCACTGCCGGCGGAGACTATTGAGTTTCAGGGCGACCTGCTCGACGACGCCCAGAAGACCTCCACGCCAAAGGAAAAACTCCCACTGGTGCGAGCCGGAGAAGCCGTGCCGCCCGATGGTAGAATGGTGCGCACGTTGGAGAGCGATCCCAACAGCGCGATGCTGGTTATCGGCGACAGTCATCTGCAGATTTTCCGGCGTGGCGGAAACATGATCGCCACCCAGGGCGGATTCATCGACCACCTTGATGTTGCTCTGCCATCCGCCGTGGAAGAAGTCACCATGCAAGCTGGAGGTGCTGACGGTCCGCGTGTTGAGATCGCTCGCGCCACAGCGAAGAATCCGGATTATTGGTCGAAGAAGAAGATCGTCATCTGGGTCTTTACGGCCCGTGAGTTTACACAGGGAAAGTGGCGCGTGATTCCGGCGAAGGTGAAAAAGTAGAATGGTAAGGCGCATCCAGTCTCAACCATCGAGCGTCCAACCCTCGCGGTATTTCCGCCCGAGTAATTCATTGGCTTCGGGACAATCGGTGACTTTGCCCGCAACACCGTCATACGAGATTTTTTTGCCAACACGATAGGCCACCAAGCCCAGCAGCATTTGCTCGATCATGTTACTACTGTATTCAAAGTCGCAGGCGGTTGGTTTGCCGGGATCTTTGCAGGCGTCGAACCACTGTTTCTGAAAGTGGCCGATGTCCGGCAGCACCGTTTCCTTGGTGCGCGGCTTGTAGTAAGCTAGGTCTGCGGTGTCGCCGAACGGCACGACGATGCGCGAACCGAAGTCGGAGATGAGAAAGCCTTTGGAACCTTTGAACATCGCGCCGTGGCCGATTTTATTCAGATCGATCTCGGGCTTCGGGGAACGCGGCATGGCCCCGCCCTGATACCAGCTTACGCGGAGGGGGCCGCGCCAGTCATTGGCGGGATGTTCGAAGTGCGACTCGCATTCGACCGGGGTGACGTCGGGGTTGAACGCCTCGCCCTTCGCTTCGGCTGATGTTGGCAGCTTGGCATCCACGGCATTCCAGAGTAAATCCATCGTGTGGCTGCCCATGTCGCCAATCTGTCCCGCGCCGAAGTCCCAGAACATGTTCCATTGCAAACAGTTCGCTCCGGCACCTCCGGAGAAATATGCCGGATTGTAGGGATGATATGGTGATGGACCGATCCACAAATCGTAGTTGAAGCCCTCCGGTGGAGCGCCGTCGCCGACCGGATAACCGGGACGGCGAATCTGACGGTTGCCCCACGCGTAAGCCCCCTGGAGGTCACCGATGGCCCCATCGCGGACCAGTTCCCGCACGCGGTTGAAGTTCTGCATCGCATGACGCTGCATGCCGACCTGGGTGGCCAGCTTGCCTTTTTTCGTGAGCCAGTTCGCGCGGACCGTGCGGGCTTCGTTGACGCTGATGGCGAGCGGCTTTTCGCAATACACATGCAGATTGCGGTTCAAGGCCCAGTTGGCGACGAACGCATGCGTGTGATCAGCCGTGCAGCATACAACGGCGTCGATATCCTTTTGCTCAAGGCATTTACGCCAGTCCACATAGGT
>JANNQW010000263.1:0-5640 GCA_031400955.1 Verrucomicrobiota bacterium | reverse complement strand
GGGAAACCTCGCCTCGCAAGTGAGTTGAATCCCTCCGCGCGATCCGAACTCGCCGCGCACTAGCACCTGCTTCGGCGCACAGGCCTTGACGAGATCATCGAGGATGCGGTTCACAATAGCTTCATTAAAAGACGGAAAATTCCGGTAGGAAGCCAGGTAGAACTTGAGCGACTTCGTCTCGATGCATTTTTTGTCAGGCACATAAACGATCTCGATGTGGGCACAGTCAGGTTGTCCGGTAACGGGACAAATCGAGGAGAACTCTGGAGCAGTCAGCGTGATGCGGTAGTTACGCCCGGGCGTGCGGTTCGGAAAAGTTTCCAGCTTCGCGTTATCGGGCGATTTCGGAAGACGGTGTTCGCTACGACCGAGCAATTTTAATTTTGATTTTGCCATGCTGATTATTAGCTCAGAACCTCCCAGCAAGCAATTCTCGCTGGTAAATGAGTTCCTTCGGCATGGAGTCGTAAAGATCGAGATACAACTCGCCGGCATTGAGCAGATCCTGGCGAAACTCCTTCATATCCACGCGCATCAAGGCATCGAACTTCTCCGGCGTCATGTCCTGAAGCCCATTCATGTTGATCTCATCGTGACGCGGCATCCAGCCAATTTGAGTTTCGTGGCCTTTGCCGCGGCCGCAACACCGGTTCACGATCCACTCCAGCACGCGCATGTTTTCGCCAAAGCCGGGCCAGATGAACTTTCCATCCGCGCCTTTGCGGAACCAGTTCACGTGAAAAACACGCGGCACTTCCTTGATCAGCCGCCGCATCAGCAGCCAGTGCTTGAAATAATCGCCCATGTTGTAGCCGCAGAATGGGAGCATCGCCATCGGATCGCGCCGCACCTGGCCGATGGTTCCTGCGGCGGCGGCGGTCATCTCGCTGCCCATGGTCGCGCCGAGAAAGACGCCGTGCGCCCAGTTGAACGACTGAAACACGAGCGGCATCGTGGTGGCGCGACGGCCGCCGAAGATGATGGCGTCGATCGGAACTCCCTCGGGTTTCTCCCAGTCAGGATCAATGGTCGGACACTGCGACGCAGGCGCGGTGAAGCGCGAATTTGCATGGGCGGCCTTGCGTCCGCAATCCGGCGTCCAGTCCTGACCGGTCCAATCCATCAGATGCGCGGGCGGCTCCGGTGTGAGCCCCTCCCACCAGACGTCACCATCATCCGTCAGGGCGACGTTGGTGAAAATAGCGTTGGATCGCATGGTCGCCATGGCGTTGGGATTGCTCTGCCAAGAAGTGCCCGGAGCGACACCGAAGTATCCCGCCTCGGGATTCACCGCATGGAGGCGTCCATCGGAACCGGGTCGAAGCCACGCGATGTCATCACCCACGGTGGTCACCTTCCATCCTTCGTATCCGGCCGGCGGCACCAGCATGGCAAAATTTGTCTTGCCACACGCGCTGGGAAAGGCGGCGGCGACGTACGATTTTTTTCCATCGGGCGATTCCACGCCGCTGATGAGCATGTGCTCCGCCATCCATCCTTCATCGCGGCCCATGACGCTGGCGATGCGCAGGGCGAGACATTTTTTTCCCAGCAGCGCGTTGCCGCCGTAGCCGCTGCCGAAGGACATGATGCTGCGCTCCTCGGGGATGTGAACAATGTATTTCTCCGGGTTGCACGGCCACGGCACGTCTTTTTCACCAGGGGCCAGCGGTCTGCCGACGCTGTGCAGGCACGGAATGAAAGCGCCGTCCTCGCCAAGTTCATCCAGCACGGCCGCGCCCATGCGCGTCATGATTTTCATGCTCACGGCGACGTAGGGCGAGTCGGTGATCTGCACGCCGATGACGCTGAACTTTGATCCCAGCGGTCCCATGCAAAACGGGACGACATGCATCGTGCGACCCCGCATCGAGCCCCGGAAAAGGCCCTTGAGTTTGGCCTTCATTTCATTCGGTTCGCACCAGTTGTTCGAAGGACCGGCGTCCACTTTCCGCTGCGAGCAGATGAACGTACGGTCCTCCACCCGCGCCACGTCATTGGGATCGCTCCAGGCGAGATAGCTGTTCGGCCGTTTTTCCGGATTAAGTCTGCGAAAGGTTCCCGCGCGCACGAGTTCATCGCACAGCTCGTTCCATTCCGCATCGCTGCCGTTGCACCACCGGATGCGATCAGGTTGCAGAAGTGCGGCGGATTCCTCCACCCATTGCAGGAGTTGTTGATGACGGGTCATGATGATGGATTCTAGACAGTAAAGCGGGAAAGGAAAGGCGGTGCTTGGTGCTGAATGCGCAGGAGTTGCGCCAATGCTGCGGGAAAGATGACGGTTGCACCCGGCCCGGCGCGGCGGACACTGCGCGCCGTGACTTCCAACCGCCATCTCCAGTTTCTCATCATTTTCCTGACGATTTTGCTGAGCACAATCGGTTTTGGCGTCTGCATTCCGGTGCTGCCGCTCTACGCGGAGAAATTTGGCGCCAGCGAGTTCGTCAACGGCCTGCTCACCGGCGTGTTTTCGCTCATGGTCATGATTGCTTCGCCTCTCTGGGGCATGTTGTCCGACCGGATCGGCCGCCGGCCCGTGCTCATCATCAGCATCCTCGGTTCCGCCGTCGGCTATTTCATCATGGGCTGGGCGGGTTCGCTGGGCTGGTTGTTTGTCGCGCGTATAATCGACGGGGCCAGCGGCGGCAACGTGGCCACGGCCCAGGCTTACATCGCCGACATCACGAAGCCGGACGAGCGATCAAAAGCGATGGGCATGATCGGCGCCGCCTTCGGACTCGGTTTCATCATCGGCCCCGTCATTGGTGGCATCATGGCTCAATGGACGGTTCACACGACCATCGCCGGCATCTCGATCAACATCCCGGAAGGTCACATGCCCTTCTATTTTGTCGGCGTGCTCTGCATCATCAATGCCGTCATGGTTTACACGTCACTGCCGGAGAGTCTCACGGAAGGTCGCCGCGCCCAGGCTCACACAGAACAGCCGGTCAGCGAACTGCTCAACCACTCCGACGGCCCCGTGTACATCACGGTCGCGACATCGTATTTCGTCTGTCTGGCTGCGTTCTCCGTCATGACCGCCGTCTTCTCGCTCTTCGGCCAGGCGCGCTTCGGGCTCGATGAAAAACACATTGGCTATATCATGGCCGTGATCGGTTTGATCGGAGTCATCATGCAAGGCGGCGTCCTGCGGCGCATCCTGCCCATTTTCGGCGAGGTCAAACTGGCGCGAGCCGGCTTCGTCCTGCTGCTGATCAGCTTCATCCTCCTGCCGCTCACCAGCGGCATGTATTCCCTCGTGGCGGTGAGCTGTCTCATCGCGCTGGGCAACAGCCTCACGCAACCCACGCTGAACGGCCTGGCCTCGCGCAGCGTGGAAGCCGCCTGGCAGGGACGGGCGATGGGCCTGCTGCAATCCGCCGCCAGCCTCGGTCGCGGCATCGGTCCCATTCTCGGCGGCTGGCTGCTGGGAATGGATCGCGGCAATCCTGCCAACTATGGCCGCACCCCTTTCTGGGTGGCCGCGTTTCTCATGGTCGTCACGCTGATCCTCGGCGCCGGACTGCGCGCGCCCACCCGGGGTGCCAGCGCAGTGCAGCGCGGCGAAGCGGACACGGAACCTGCGGCGGAGATTTAAGCAGAAGTCCGAATCGTCGCAGCAAGGGCGTCTCGCCCTTCTGCCGGAACAAGGGCGAGACGCCCTTGCTACAGTCTTTCGGACTGATTCACAGTCCGCGCTCCCTCACTTCACCGCCGCATAGACCCGATGCACATCAGGATGCTCATCAAGCGTCTGAAGGAACCCCGTCACTTCATCGCGCTGGGCTTCGTTCAGCTCCGGAAATTCCTTCGCATGATGGGCCAGCTCCGAGGTGGTGATGGTCCAGCCCGCCGCTTTCAACGCCTTGGACACGATGTCGAGCTTGATCTTGTCACAATAAAAGCGAGCACCGATGTGGCCCGCACCCTCGTCATCATCAGCATCCAAAGGCTCGATATTGTCCGCGTCAGCCTCCAGCGCGGCGGTTTCGATGTCGATCGTCTTGTCGGGATGCGTGGCTTCAATCAATCCGCCGTGCTCGAACATCCAGCCGACCGATCCCGGCGTGCCCAGGTTGCCGGTTTTGAAGATCATTTTAATCTCGTTGGCCGTGCGGTTGTTGTTGTCCGTCAGGCACTCGACGATCACCGGAACGCGATGCGGCGTGAAGCCCTCATAGACGACCGTGTGATACTGCACGGCGTCCGCTCCGGTGCCGGAACCCTTGGCGACCGCGCGTTCGATGGTGTCGCGGGTCACGCTCTGCTTCTTCGCCACCGCGATGGCCGCCGCCAGCCGCGCGTTATATTCCGGGTTCGGCCCACCGAGCTTCACCGCGACCTGGATTTCGCGAACAAGCTTGCCCACGATCTTGCCTTTTTGATCCGCAGCGAGTTCACGCCATTTCTGTTTCCATTGTGCGCCCATGACTTTTTAAATTAAGAATGATGAATTTTGAATGGTAAATGGAAAGCCAGATGTGACAGCGAAAATCTCGTCCTCAATTTATAATTCATCATTTAGAATTCATCATTCCATTCGCCGGCTGCTGCTGGGAGATACAGTGGATCGCGCCGCCTTCAAAGACAAGATCACTGGCCTCTATCCCGATGATTTCACGGCCGGGAAAGCACTCGCCGATGACGCCGAGCGCATGCGCATCGCGTTTGCCCTGATCGAAAACCGGCACCAGTACCGCCTCATTGATGATGAGGAAATTCGCGTAGCTCGCCGGCAGCCGGTCGAGCCGCCAGTCACCGCGCGGTCGCAGCGGCTCCGGCATTTCCAGCGTCAGTACTTCCATGCGTCCGCCATTCAGCGTGCGCAGATCGGCGAGCTTCTCGCGATTCGTCTCCAGTGTCCGGTAATTCGGATCGCTCTCGCGTTTCTCCACCATCGTCAAAATCACATCTTCGCGGATGAAGCGCGTGATGTCATCGATGTGACCGTCCGTGTCGTCGCCTTCGATCCCCTGCCCCAGCCAGAAAATTGTCTGCACGCCGAGCAGTTGTTTGATCTCCGCCTCGATCTCCTGGCGCGACCAGTCAGGATTGCGGTTCTTGTTTAGCAGCACCGCCTCGGTCGTGAGCAAAACCCCATTGCCGTTCACCTCGATGGAGCCACCCTCAAAAATCATTTTTGATTCCAGGCGCGGGAGATCGAGCGCGGCTGCGATGCGTTCAGGAATCTGGTTGTCCAGATCCCAAGGCGGAAACTTCCCGCCCCAGGAATTGAACTGCCAGTCCGTGGCCGCCAGCGCGCCAGTGTCGCGATGCTTCACAAAGATCGGCCCGTGATCGCGACACCAGACATCGTTCGTCGGATGATCGTAAAGTTCCACGCGCTTCAAGTCACCGCGCTGTGCAGTGATGCTTTGCTGGATGCGTCGATGCCACGAGCCGGCAGCATTGATGCGCACGGTTTCATAGTGCGATATGGCTGCGGCGATCTCGCCGAACTTGGCCTGCAACGCCTCATGCGTCTCCGGCGCGCTTTCGCGATTACACGGCCACGAAAGCCACAGCGCCTCTTGCAGCGACCACTCGGCGGGCATTTGCCAAAGTGGGTCGGGGGCCCGCGGCCGATGAATAGCAGCGTCCAGTTGGCCGGGGGGTGCCGGCCCACCAAAAAAC
>JANNQW010000262.1:0-5525 GCA_031400955.1 Verrucomicrobiota bacterium | reverse complement strand
ACTTCGCGCCGCTCGCCGATCTGCGGCATCCGTCCGCTGCGCAGGAAAATCAGATGCAGCACCTGCGGTCTTTCTTCTGGCAATGAAACGATGTGCCCCGTCGCCGGTTCATCCACGCCCGGAAGATCGAGCGTGACATCGACTACGACCCGTGGCTCGACTGCAGCCACGCCCGGGATTTCCGCGAGCCGGTCCGCCGCCGCAAGCGGCGCGCGTTTGACGTAGCCGAACACATCCGCCATGCGGTTCGTCTGATAATAAGTCTCACGCGTGCCTTCGAGCGTGCGGATCAGCGAGCGCGTGGTGGTCATCATCATGAGACCACAAGCCATGACCAGGCTGACCGCGATCGTCTGGCCTTTCATGCGGCCGATGTCGCGGAGAAGTTTGCGGTCGAGGGCGGTGAGCATGTTGTCTTGACAGAATTAACGGAATTTTACGGAATTGGAGTGAGGAATCAGAAAGTCACTTGAAGAATAATTCTGTAAGATTTTGTTAATTCTGTCGAAAATCTTGGATGTAGTTTTTCACCATTGAAGGCTTCTCACTGGCATGCGGATTTCGTTTGTCCGCGTCTTCACGATGTGACCATCGGACAGGTGCAGCACACGGTCGGCCATTTTTGCCATGGCTGCATTATGCGTGATGATGACCGCCAGCGTGCCCAGCTCGCGGTTGATTTGCTCGATGGCTTCCAGAACCGTGATCCCCGTGGTGACGTCGAGCGCGCCAGTGGGCTCGTCGCATAAAAGAACTTCGGGCCGTTTGGCGATGGCGCGGGCGATGGCCACACGCTGCTGTTCGCCGCCGGATAGCTGCGAGGGAAAGTGATCCATGCGCGAACCCAGCCCGACCAGCTCTAGTGCTTCCTCGGGTTTCATCGGATCACGCGAGATGTCGGTGATCAGTGCGACGTTTTCGCGCGCGGTGAGGCTGGGGATGAGATTGTAAAACTGAAAGACGAATCCTACGCAACTACGGCGGAAATTCGTGAGAGTTTTCTCGTCCGCATGGGTCAGGGGCCAGCCTTTGTAGTGCAATGTGCCGGAGGTCGGCACGTCGAGCCCACCCATGATATTCAGCAGGGTGGACTTCCCGCTGCCGGACGGGCCGAGGAGCACGACCAGTTCGCCCGCATGGAATGAAATGTCCACTCCGCTGAGCGCCACCACTTCTACTTCGCCAGTGTGATAAACTTTGCGCAGGCCTTGGGCCTCGAAGACGGGAGCTGCCATGCCCACCAGTAGCAGGCGTAGTGATGAGGCTCAATCCCAGCTTTCATTGTTCAGATGCCGGCAGTCTGGGAAGGCAAAAAAGCCTGGCTTCATCATTCGTTCAAAAGTCGTTAGTGGGGCCTCCCGTTGGATTTCCCGTCCTTGGCAGGGTTGTGGCGCGGATTCGGCGTTGGCATCTGGGCATCCACATCCTTTCGCCATTTCTTAAGTTTCGCCAGCAATTCAGCCGCCTTCTCCGGCTTTGCTCCGGCCAAATCATTGCGCTCGTAAGGATCCGCTTCGAGGTCAAAGAGTTCCAGTCTTTCGTCCTCGAAGTATTCGATCAGCTTCCAATTCCCGTTCCGGGTCGCTCCATAGGGCTTGGTGCGGTGGTAATGCGGGTAGTGCCAATAGAGGGTGTCCCGTTCGAGACCTTTCTTTGCTCCGGTTAACAAGGGCGCAATGCTGATCCCGTCCTTGTGTTCCTCAGGTAACGGATCCAGTCCGGCAAACTCCAGCAATGTCGGGTAAAAATCCATCCCGATGACCATTTCGTCACAAGCAGTCCCCTGCGCAATCTTGCCCGGCCACTTTACAATCAGCGGCTCGCGCACGGCACCTTCGTGGGGCCAGCCCTTGAAATTCCGCAGCCCTCCAGTCGTCTTTTGGTCATCGCCGCCGTTGTCGCCGGTCAGGATGATCACTGTATTTTCCGCCAGTCCCAGCGCTTCCAGCTTCTTCACGATCCGCCCGACGCTGGCGTCAAGGCATTCGACCATCCCTGCCCGCGCCGGGTTGGGCAACTCGTTCTTCACGTTCTTGAAATCCTTGGCCTTCTCCCGATATTTGGCCACCAGTGCGGGCGGTGCCATGAGCGGGCTGTGAACGGTGTAGTAGGCGAAATACAGCAGGAACGGCGTGTCTCGCCTGGTCTTGTCCAGAAAGGCGATCGCTTGATCGGTGAGCTTGTCGGTTAGGTAGTCGCCGGGTTTCCCGTCGTCGAGATTCGGCATGCCGAAAGGAGAGAAATATTTTCCCGGCCCCTTCGGCTGGCCCCACTCGCGACCGCCGACATTGATGTCGAATCCATGATCCGTCGGGAAATGCTCATTCATGTCAGGCTGGCCGTTTGGCATCAGGTGCCATTTTCCGAAAAAGGCTGTGGAGTATCCGCCTTTTTTCAACGCCTCCGGAAGCAGCACTCGCTCATGGTCGAGTTTCATTTTCCAATCCGGGATCGCCAGCTTCGCGGTCGGTTGGTCGTGACCGGCGATCCAATCCGTGAGGTGAAGCCTCGCCGGGTAACGGCCGCTCAGGATCGCGGCGCGGCTGGGCGAGCAAACCGTGCAGGCTGCATAGGCATTGGTGAACCGCATGCCGTCGGCTGCGAGCCTGTCGATGTTCGGCGTTTCATTAAATTTCGCGCCATAACAGCCGAAGTCGCCCCAGCCGAGGTCATCAACCAGCAGGAATACAAAGTTGGGCTTGCCGCTTGCCGCAGAAACGAACTGCGAGGTCGCGAGTAATAACAGAAGTCCGAATTTATGGATCATGACAGGGAAATGGAGCCGGTGTGATATGCTTTGCGCTGGCCTTGGGCCTCGAAGACGTGGGATGTCATGCTCATTGGTAGCAGGCGGACTGAGGTGGCTCAATCTCTAGCGAGATTATTTGTGTTCGTAGCTGCCAACTACGGGATGTTTGTGGCCGCCGTTGCGAAGAAAAGTTAGAGCCTCCTTACGTCGGCTGCTACAGTGAAGCATCGTGGCTCCTGACATCGACGCCTTCCTTCTCCATCTCGCAACCGAGCGGGGTCTGTCGGATAATTATCAAATTCTGGTGCGGCGGGTGCTGGAGACGTTCGCTGGCTGGTTCAAGCGGGCGCGGAAAAAAGAGAGTGTGGCCGACGTGGTCACGCGCGACATCAGCGACTATCTGGCGCACCGGAAGGGTGACGGCATCGCCGCATCGTCGCTCCGCATCGAGGTGATTTCGTTGAAGATATTTTTCCGCTGGCTGGCGGCCCGGGGATTCCGTGAGGGCGATCCGGCGGATGCCGTGCTCCCGCCGAGGGCGGAGCAGTGGCTGCCGGATACTCTGAATGAATCAGAAATCCGGAAACTTCTCGATAGCGTCGCTGGCACCGGTTCGCTGGATCTGCGCGACAAAGCTTTGCTGGAACTTTTCTACGCCAGCGGACTGCGCGTAAGTGAAGCCACGACCACGCGGCTGGAGAATTTCAGTCTCGAGGAGGGCTGGATACGCGTGACCGGCAAGGGGCGGAAGACACGGCTGGTGCCTGTGGGTGGCGCGGCACGCGATGCGCTTGATACCTATCTCAGTTCCGCACGTCCGAAACTCGTTAAGAAAAAAACGCAGAGCCACATTTTCCTCAATCGCAACGGAGGCCCGCTCACCACCGCGCGCATCTGGCAGATCGTAAAGGAGCGCACGAAGCTCGCCGGGCTTGATCCCAAGCGCGTGCATCCTCATCTGCTGCGGCACAGCTTCGCAACGCACTTGCTGGCGAATGGCGCGGACCTGCGCGTCATCCAGGAAATGCTGGGTCATGCGGACATAACGACCACCCAGATCTACACCCACGTGGATCAGAAGGGTCTGAAAGAGGCGCATCGCAAGTTTCATCCACGGGCTTGAGCGTGGGAAGCACCCCTCGAACCGGGCCCGCGTGTAGCCATGAAATAGCATGGACCCCGTTCAGGTTGACAATTTTTCCCGGCGCCGCATGATAAACACGTATGGTAAAGTAAAAGGCGTCTGAATCTGAGTGATCAATCAATGTATCCCGCGCCCCTGCAAGATCTCATCGTTCTCTTCGAGCACCTGTCCGAGCAGGAGCGCTTGGAAAATTTTATTGTGATGTCGCACAATGCTGAAAAGCACGAACCGCTTCACGGGGAGAAGTTTGATCTTGAGGATGTGCGTAAGGACGACGAGTGCACTGACAGCGTCGGAATATTCTTGCGCGCGGAAGACGATGACCGCGCTCATTTCGCCGTCACGCTGGGTCCGAAGGTCCAGACTCTGACAAAGGCTATGACCACCATCCTGTGCCGCGGATTAAACGGCGCAAAACTCATGGATGTGCTCAATGTGCCCGCGGATTTCGTGCCGCGGATTGTCGGGACTGAACTGGTTCTGCACCACAGCCAGTCCGTCTACTACTTGCTCGGCCGCATGAAAACGGCGGTGAAGCTGATCCTTGAGCGCCGTCTTGCGGCGCAAGGAGTTGGGTGACTCGCTTCAAGCGAGATCACAGGGGGAAGATGCCGATGATTTTGGCAAATCCAGCGTAAAAAATAGCAAAGAACACCCTTACTAGAGCGTTTTAAATAATTTTGTAGCCATATTCGGAGGCTGTGGTAGGATGGATCCATGGCCACACTCTCCCTTGATTTGCGTCAGCGCATCCTTGCTTCCTACGACAACGACGAAGGCACCCGCGACCAGATCGCCCGGCGCTTTCGGGTGTCACTGGGCATGGTTAAGAAGTTGATCCAGCAGCGTCGGCACACTGGCTGCATCAAGCCCCGGCATCATCTGGCCGGACGCAAGCCCAGCATTGTCGCGATGCATCGCATGGCCATGCGTCGACACCTCAAAAGCAAGCCTGACCTAACCTTGGCTGAGCTTCGTGAGCTCGTGGGGTTGAACTGCACGCTGCCTGCGCTGCACTACGTGCTCGCCGACATGGGCCTGACATATAAAAAAAGACGCTCCGCGCAGCCGAGCAAGACCGCCCGGACATCCTCAAAGCACGGCGCCAGTGGCGGCGCCATCAAGGCGCGATCGAGCCGTGGCGGCTCGTCTTCCTTGATGAAAGTGGGGCGAAGACCAACATGACACGCCTGCGCGGGCGTGCTCAGCGGGGGCGGCGTCTGCATGCCAAGGCACCGTGCGGGCGCTGGCAAAGCACCACGATGCTCTCCTGGATCCGGCTGGATGGCACCACCGCCGCCATGACCATCGCCGGAGCCACCGACACCGAAGTGTTCCGCACCTATATAGAAAAGATACTCTGCCCTACCTTGCGCCGGGGCGACATCGTGGTGATGGACAATCTGGGAGCTCACAAAAGCCCCGCGACCCTGGCATTGATTCAAGCCGTGGGAGCCGAAGCGCGGTTCCTGCCCGCCTACTCCCCGGACTTCAACCCGATTGAGAAGATGTGGAGCAAGGTCAAGGCTCTGCTGCGCAGCGCCGAGGCTAGAACCCCTGAAGACCTCGACCAAGCCATCGGTTCGGCCCTCACCAAAGTCACCCCCAACGATGCCCGCGGCTGGTTTGCTT
>JANNQW010000261.1:0-7997 GCA_031400955.1 Verrucomicrobiota bacterium | reverse complement strand
GACGAACATCGGCGCATTCTGCGCCACCGCGAGGGCAATGCTGTCGCTGGGACGGGCGTCCAGCTCCACCACCTTGCGCTGCTGCAACTCATTCTCCGCGGTGATGATGATCCGCGCATGGAAGACGCCGTTCTCGAGATGATTGATCACCACTCGTTCCACCTTGGCGCCGAAGGCCCGCAGCACGTGGCCGAGAAGATCGTGCGTCAGCGGGCGCTCCTTGGCAATTCCCCTCATCGACATAGCGATGGCCATGCCCACCGGACCGTCCACGTAGATCACGAAAGTTTTTTTCTCGTTGCCGAGGAAGACCGCATATGACTCGTCCATGGGCACCACCGCGCGCAGTTGGGTTTCCAGCACCTCCTTGTTCATGACCCAACGCTAACACGCGGCAGGGCACGCGCGCAAGAAACACCTTGTGTCACATGCCAAGATCCCGGTAACGCCGCGCCACTTCCACATACTTGGCGGCCAGCGCAATATTTTGCGCCATCTCTTCGCTCGTGAGCTTCCGGGCCACGCGCGCGGGCGCTCCGACCACCAGCGAACCTTCCGGCGCCTGCATGCCCTTCGTCACCAGCGAGCCAGCGCCGATGATGCAGCGCGGTCCGATCACCGCGCCATCCATCACGATCGCGCCCATGCCCACCAGCGTGCCGTCGCCGATCTCGCAAGCATGAATGATGGCGCGATGTCCCACACTCACGTCCGTGCCGATCACGGCGGGAAAATTGTCCGAGACATGGATGATGGTGCCGTCCTGAATGTTGGAGCGCGGCCCGATGTGGATGCGGTTGATGTCGCCGCGCGCCACGCATTGGTACCAGAAACTGGCGCCCTCACCGATGGTAACAGCACCGACCACGACTGCGCCGGGCGCGATGAATGCGTCCTGGTGAATGACAGGATTTTCCGCAGGCAAGAGAAAAGACTTCATAATTTCACAATTTAAGCGGAGATAATTATGTTGACGCTCTGGAAGCTGCTCATCAATAATAACACCCGTCCCGCAGAACTTACGCAGGAGCGAATCAAATCAACTCTTACAACTCCCATGAACAAAGCAGAACTCATTGACGCAGTCCAGAACACCCTCGGAGGCGAGACCTCCAAACGCGCGGCAAGCGACGCCGTGGAAGCCGTGCTCGACGCCATCGCCGCCACGGTGGCGAAAGGCAACCCAGTGCAACTTGTCGGCTTCGGCACCTTCAAGGTGGCGCACCGCAAAGCTCGCACCGGCCGCAACCCCAAGACTGGCGAGGCGATGGCCATCGGCGCCTCCAAGACCGTGCGCTTCGTTTGCTCCGCCGGTTTGAAAAAGTCATTGTAAAAGCAACGGCAGGAGAAATTTCCCACAACAGTTTTTGAACCGCGGCATCCAGGTGCCGCGGTTTTTTTCACCCTCCACGCGCTGCACGGAGAATCCCCGCCGCCTTGTGCCGCGTCTCTTCGTATTCCATTTCCGGCACCGAGTCCGCAACGATGCCCGCGCCGGTGTGAAATTGCACCACGTCTCCGTTGCGCCACGCGGTGCGGATGGCGATGCTGAACTGGCTTTCGCCGTTGAATCCGAAATAACCGATCGCCCCGGTGTAAAGCCCACGCTCATGCGGCTCCAGTTCGCGAATGATTTCCAGCGCGCGTTTTTTCGGCGCTCCACTGATGGAGCCGCCGGGAAAACACGCGAGAAAGGCGCTGAGATGATCAGTGTCCCCGCGCAACGAGCCCTCGATGGTGGATACTAGATGATGCACCTGCGGGTGGCTATCCAGCGCGAGCAACTCCGTCACGCGCACGCTGCCGAACTCACAGACCTGGCCGAGATCGTTACGTTCCAGATCGGTGATCATCACCAGCTCCGCGCGCTCCTTGGCTGAGTGCTTCAGTTCGGCAACCAGATCGCGGTCCTCTTCCGCATCGGAACCGCGCGGCCGCGTGCCCTTGATCGGTCGTGTGACGATATGCTTTCCGCTCAGCTTTAGGAAGCACTCTGGCGACGCGCTGAACACCTGCGTCCCGCCGAGATCGAGATAAGCCGAGTGCGGCGCAGGCGATGCTGCGCGGAGCCGCTCATAAAACGCGAGCGGCTCCAAATCATCGGGCCATGATGCCAGCCACGGATAAGACAGGTTCACCTGATAGATGTCGCCTGCGGCGATGTATTCCTGCGCGCGGCGCACGATGCGAATGTATTCCGCGCGCGACATTTGCGGCTCGAAATGGATTTTGGGGACGATCCCCTCGTGACTAGGAGCCGGTTCCGGCACCATCTGTTCAAAACGAAAATGTTGGAAAACACCGAAGCGGAAATTTCCATCGAACCCGACCCAGCCCATCAGTCCCCCGGTGGCATTCAGTGCTGCATGGCGCGCTAGCATTTGGCAAATTCGTTCACTGTCACCGAATACATTGCCATCGATGATTTCCGTGGGGTTGACTGCGGACATAGCCCGTCCTTGAAGCCCCGACCAGCCATCGAGTCGTACCGCGCCGTCTGGACACGCGGATATCCGGCTCGGCATTGGCGCGGCGTCGTGTTCCGTATTGGCAAGGATCATGGTTCGAATGCCACTTTCCGGCTGTCGCCCTGTTACACAAGCGCAGTTTGAAACACACCGCTTTGACATTTCCTTGTCGCGCAGCATGTTGCCTCCCCCGCTAAAACCAAACGCCTCTCCACCTTGAAACGAGTCCTTTTTGTCTGCACCGGCAACACCTGCCGCAGCCCGATGGCGGAGGCGTTGTTCCGCGAACTCGTGCGTGGACGCGATGATTATGAAGTGTTATCCGCCGGCGTCGGGGCTTATCCTGGCGACGCGGCCAGCCATCACACAGCGGACATTCTTGCTGAACTTGGCGTGAATCCCTCGGGGTTTCGCAGCCAGCAACTCAGCAAGGAATTGCTCGACGTCGCCACTCATGTGGTCGGCCTTTCGCGCTCGCATCTGGAGGCCATCGAATCCGCCTTCCCTGAGGCTGCGGACAAAGTGTATCTCATCAGCGAGTTCACCGCCGACGATGCATTGCGCGGTCGCGACGTGAGCGATCCCTTCGGTGCAGGCCGGCGCGCGTATGAAGATGTGCGCGATGCGCTGCGAAAACTTCTGCCCAGCGTGCTCGCCTACATCGACCAGACTTTCGAGAAGCCCACTTCCCCCAACAACCCAATGCACTCCGCCGCCAGCATCGTCGAACCCGCCGCATCCATCGCTATCAAACGCATCGCAGTCGGCGCCGATCACGGCGGCTTTGAATTGAAAACTGCGCTCACTGGCTATCTCAAACAAAAGGGCTACGAAATAAATGATCTCGGCACCACTTCAAAAGAATCAGTGGACTATCCCGACTACGCCGATGCTGTGGCGGAGACAGTTTTATCGGGCGGCGCGGAAGTCGGCATTCTCGTCTGCACCAGCGGCATCGGTGTCTGCATGGCGGCGAACCGCCACGCTGGCATCCAGGCTGCACTCGTAGCTGACGCTGCGGAAGCCGCGCAATCTCGCGAACACAACCACGCTAATGTGCTTTGTCTCAGCGGGACGAAAACATCCATCGCGGATGCGCAAAAGATCGCGGACGCATTCCTCAGCACTCCCTTTGCCGGTGGCCGTCATGACCGGCGCGTTGGCAAGATGAACGCCATGCACACCGTCGCCGCCGCCATCGTTCGCGGCAGCGATTCCGCCATCGCCGAAGTGATTCTCGCCGAAGAAAAGCGTCAGCAGAACAACATCGAACTCATCGCCAGCGAGAACTTCACCAGCCGCGCCGTGATGGCCGCGCAGGGTTCATGCCTGACCAATAAATATGCCGAAGGCTATCCCGGCCGTCGCTGGTATGGCGGCTGCGAAGAAGTGGACAAGGCGGAACAGCTCGCCATGGACCGCGTCTGCCAGCTCTTCGGCGCGAAATTCGCCAACGTGCAGCCGCACTCTGGTTCGCAGGCGAATGCCGCAGTATACTTCAGCGTGCTCCAGCCCGGCGATCGCATTCTGACTATGAATCTCGCTCACGGTGGACATTTGACACACGGTCATCCCGCAAATTTCAGCGGCAAGTTTTATGAAGTTACTCATTATGGCGTCAGTGAGAAGGACGAGCGCATTGATTACGACGCGCTGGTCAAGGTCGCACTGGAAGTGAAGCCGAAGATGATCACCGCCGGAGCCAGCGCCTATCCACGCATCATTGACTTCGATCGCATGGGCGAGATCGCAAAAAGTGTCGGAGCTTATCTCTTCGTGGACATGGCGCACATCGCGGGCCTTGTCGCTGGCGGGGTACACCCGTCGCCAATGACACATGCTGACTTTGTCACCAGCACCACGCACAAGAGCCTTCGTGGCCCTCGCGGCGGCATTATTCTCACCAACAACGAGGAACTCTCGAAGAAGATCAACAGCATGGTCTTCCCCGGAACCCAGGGCGGCCCGCTGATGCACGTCATTGCGGCGAAAGCCGTCTGCTTCCACGAGGCGCTTCAGCCCGGGTTCAAGGAATACCAGCAGCAAGTCGTGAAAAACGCGCAGTCACTTGCCGCCGCGCTCACTGCGCTCGGCTATCGCATCGTCAGCGGCGGCACGGACAACCATCTCATGCTAGTCGATCTCCGACCGCGCGGTCTCAACGGCAAGATCGCCAGCGAAACGCTTGATCACGCCGGCATCACCGTGAACAAAAACGGCATTCCCTTTGATACTGAAAAGATCACACTCGGTGGCGGCATTCGCGTCGGCACCCCTGCCGTCACTACGCGCGGCATGAAGGAAGCGGAGATGAAGCGAATCGCCGCTTGGATGCATCAGGCGCTTGAAGGTCGCGATCAGCCGAAAGTGCTGGCGCAAATTCGCGCCGAGGTCGTGGAAATCAATAAACGGTTCCCACTGCCATGATTTTTAAATCAATGTGATGCCAGGTTCGCGTCGTGGGTCAGCTGAATCCAGAGCATATTTCTTAATCTCTTTCACACTGTTTTCAAACCCGCCGCATCCATTAACATGACCACTAAAAATCATTTCCTCTCCATCTTCTCAACATTCGTCATTATGGTGTCGTTAGCGCCTGCTGCTTCGGCCGCAGGCGGAAAGAGCCCCGGCCTCAAGTCGGCCCCGGATTTCACCCAGGGTGACAAGCCTGATGAATTCCATGACTGGAATCTAGGGCCCATCGGAGCGCGCGGCTGGATTTACACCGCGAACGGCCATTCACATGAGGCGCGGCAGATTTTGATCACGACCGTGGCGAAAGGTTCGCCTGCGGATGGCGTGCTGGTCAAAGGCGATGTCATTCTGGGCGTGGAGGGAAAAAAATTCGATGGCGACGCGCGCGTCCAGTTTGCCAACGCGATCACCGCAGTGGAGTCTGGCAAAGGCACGCTCCATCTGCTGCGCTGGCGCGAAGGAAAAACCGACACGCCGGAACTGAAACTGCAAGTGCTCGGCAGCTACAGCGCCACGGCGCCGTATGATTGCCCGAAGTCGAAGCTCATTTTCGAGGCGGGCTGCATATCCCTGGCCGCGCGCATGGCCGGGCCGAATTATGCCCGCAGCAACAACCCCATACCCCGGTCGCTGAACGGGCTGGCCCTGATTGCCAGCGGAAACAAAGCATGGCACCCGATGTTGAAAAAGGAGGCTGAGTGGGCGTCGGCCTTTACCGCTGAAAGTATGGCGACGTGGTATTACGGTTACGTCCTCGCCTTTCTCAGCGAATACGCGATGGCGACCGGTGACAGCTCCGTGATGCCTGGGATCAAACGCCTCGCGCTGGAGTCCGCGCACGGTCAGAGCGCCGTCGGCACCTGGGGGCACAAGTTTGCGATGGCCAACGGCAACTTGAACGGCTACGGGTCCATGAACCAGCCCGGTCTCACCTTGATGATCGGCATGGCCCTTGCGCGGGAAGCGGGCGTGAAGGAACCGGACCTCGATCGCGCGATCGCCAAGGGCGCGGCGTTTGTGCGCTGGTATATGAACAAAGGCGCCGTCCCTTACGGCGACCACCAGCCCTTTTCCGGTCACGAAGACAACGGCAAGTGTTCCAGCGCTGCTGTGCTCTATGATTTGCTCGGCGACCGCGAGGCTGCGGAGTATTTCGGAAAGATGGCCACCGCCGCCTACAGCGAGCGCGAGCAGGGGCACACTGGAAATTTCTTTAATGTGCTGTGGGCGCTGCCTGGTGTCGCGCGCTGCGGTCAGCTGGCCACGGGCGCTTATCTTCAAGAAACTTCGTGGTATTACGACCTCGCCCGCGCTTGGGATGGAAGCTGGCCTTACCAAGGCGCGCCCGTTGGCGAGGAGGAGCACGGCAAATATACCAGCTGGGATTGTTCCGGCGGTTATCTGCTGGCCTATGCACTGCCTTTGAAAAGCCTGAGTATCACCGGAAAGAAATCGTTCAGCGTGCCACCGCTTAAAGCCGCGCAAGTCGCTGACGTTATCGGTGCCGGGCGTGATTACGGATTCAAGGACAACAGAAACAGCTACGACACACGCACCACTGTGCAGCTCTTTGCCGGACTCTCAAGCTGGTCGCCTGCCATGCGCAAACGCTCCGCTGCCGCCCTTGGCAGACGCGAGGGAGATCACGTGCCCGCCCTGCTGAAAATGCTCGCCAGCTCCAACCGCGACGCCCGCTACGGCGCATGTGAAGCACTCGGAGCGCTGGGAGTGAAAGCGGATGCGGCTGCACCGCAACTGACCGCTCTGCTCAAAGACGGCGACCCTTGGTTGCAAAGTCTCGCTGCGATATCCCTCTCACAACTCGGCAATGAAGTGCGCACCGCCAGCGTCAGCGAACTGCTCGCCTTGACCGTGCGGCCCAACCCGGCAGATCCGCGCCGCATGACCCAGCGATACGTCGCAGAGGCGCTGTTCTCACCTTTTCCCGGAAGTCGTAATGTGAAGAGCATCCTCACCGGACCACTCGATGGTGTTGATCGCAAACTGCTCTACCCAGCGGTCCAGTCGATGCTGGATAATGAAGACAGCGTCACCCGAGGCTCGGCAGGCCGAATCTATGACAGGTTGTCCGGCAGCGACCTTGTCGTGCTGATGCCGTCCATCATAAAAGCCACCGAAAAACTCGCTCCCAGCGATGAGATGTTTGCCGACGGAATTCGGCTGGCCGGTCTGGATCTGTTTTCCAAGCTGCACATTCGCGAGGGCATCCCGCTCTGTATTTCGTTGATCGAGCCGAACCGGTGGGGTTCAGGCAAACGTCTGCCGAAATGCCTGGAGTGTCTCAAACGTTATGGTTCGCACGCAAAGGAAGTCCTGCCGCAGTTGAAGGAAATGCGTCTGAAGATGGGTAAGCCAAAGGCAAAGGACGAAAGCGCAGATCTTTTGGACAAAGTCATCGCTGAGATCGAATCCAGCACGGCTTCACCAACGCTGGTGGATATGAAGGAATTCATGGCCCATCCCACGGGTTTAAAGAAATAACGCAATTCAACATGATGGTCGCGGGCGCGATCGTGCTTTGCTGGAGCAACGCAGAAAAAGCATCCAGATGTTTTACGAGCATTTCAAGTTCTACCAACCGCAACCTGCCAAACCGACATGATCCATCTACGCCACAATAACACGCCCGCACTTCGCGCCGCTTGGTTTGCGATTCTTGGAATCTTTTGTCTGACCGCAATCAGTTTCTCTGCGGACGCTCCCCTGCCTGGATGGAAGCACACGGGTCTGATGGCGGTGCTTACGACGCCGGATGGAGCGAACTTGCCTGCGGGTGCGGTGGTGGAGGGCTTTCCGTTGCTCGTGCGTCTGCATCGCGACTGGTTCGACTTCACACAGGCGCAGCCCGATGGTGCGGATTTGCGTTTTGCCTCGGCGGAAGGCGCGCTGCTGCCTCATCAAATCGAAGAATGGGACGCGGCGGGCGGCACGGCGAGCATCTGGGTGCGAGTGCCGCGGATCGAAGGCAATGCGCGGCTGCCCTTGCATCTGCACTGGGGAAAAGCCGACGCGCCCAGTGTTTCGGATGGCAAG
>JANNQW010000260.1:0-15135 GCA_031400955.1 Verrucomicrobiota bacterium | reverse complement strand
GACAATCAACTGCTGCTCATCCTCGCAGCGATCGTCGTGATGTATCTCGTCCTGGGCATTCTCTATGAGAGCTTCATTCATCCGGTGACCATTCTTTCAACACTGCCCAGCGCCGCAGTTGGCGCGCTCGTGGCGTTGAAGCTCACGCACACCGAACTCGGAGTGATGGCGATCATCGGCATCGTGCTCCTCATCGGCATCGTGAAGAAGAACGCGATCATGATGATCGACTTCGCGCTGGAAGCCGAGCGCGAGCAGGGCATGTCGCCGCGCGAAGCCATCTACCAGGCCTGTCTGCTGCGCTTCCGTCCGATTTTGATGACCACACTGGCCGCGCTGTTTGGCGCGCTGCCGTTGATGATGGGCAGTGGTGAAGGCTCCGAGCTGCGACATCCACTCGGTCTGACGATGGTCGGCGGACTGCTGGTCAGCCAGTTGCTCACGCTGTTCACCACGCCGGTGATCTATTTGATGTTCGATAGTCTTGCTCCGGCGCGGCGCGAGAAAGTGGAGAATCGTGGATCTCGATAGCGGCTATCCGAACATTCCGTTCGCGAACAACCTCGAGGCGGCTGGCTGCTAGGAATTTGCTTTCGCAGGTGCCGAGCCGGAGTGGCCCAGGACGCGCATCGGAGACGGGGTGGGAGGGGGTATGTCCTTCGCGAAGCCGCCGCCGCCGACCGCGACGAACATGCCATGGCCGTAGGCGAGGCCCATGAGATTGTTGGAATCATCGCCGCCTTTCTCGGCCCACTCGGCGGTGATTTCCCATTTCAAGCCGTCGTGTGAAATAATGCGGCTTCCGCCGTAGCCGACGGCAAGCCAGAGGTCCGCTGCGAAGGTGTTTGCCGTGAAGACTGTCAGTATGAGCAAGGTTGTTTTCATCAGTTGAAAATTATGCGATCCCCTTTCCATAAACTGGGAAGCTAAACGAGATCGGTCAGCGTGCCGGTGCTGTCGGAGAACTTGTCGGTCTCCACGCCCATCTTTTGCGCGACGGAAAGAAAGACGTTGGCGAGCGGCGGATGCTTGTCGGGATCATGCGCGATGTGCTGGCCGTGCTTGATGCCGTAGGCGGCACCACCGGCGACGATGAGCGGGAGATTTTTGGGCGAATGCTCGCCGCGCGGGCCGCTATTCATGCCGGAGCCATAGACGATCATGGTGTGATCGAGCATGGGGCGACCGCCTTCGTCGGTGGATTGGAGGAAGGTGAGGAAGCGGGCGAGTTTGGAGAGGTAACCGCGATCAACAGCAGCGAGCTTGGTTAGCATTCCCGGATCGCCACCGTGGTGGGAGAGTTCGTGATGATTTTCGCCGCCGATGCCGCGTCCACCGGCCTCGCGTGCCCACTCGAAAGTGATGACGCGCGTGGTGTCGGTGGCGAAGGCGAGGTAGCTGATTTCGAGCATGACATCGAGCCACATCGGGCGGTCGTGGGCATCGCCGGGCTTGCTGTTGAGTTGGAGGCCCTTGGGATCGACCTGCGGCTTCGGCACATCGACCCAATCGACCTGGCGTTGCACGCGAAGTTCGGTTTCACGCACGGAGTTCAGGTATTCGGCGAGCTTGGTTTGATCGGAGCGGCCGAGTTTTTTCTCGAGTGCTTTGGCCTCGCCCAGCACGTTGTCGAGGATGCTGCGCTTTTCGGCATAGCGCTTGAGCGTGGCCTCGCGCGAGGCGGCATCATCGGGGACAAAGAGGCGCTCAAAAAGTCGCTGCGGGCTGTTCTCGGCGGGCAGCGGCGTGCCATTGCGATCAAAGGCCAGGGTGTGGCTGTGCCCGGCGCCGCCAGTGCCGGATTGATCGCTGATCTCGATGGAGGGGAAGCGTGTCTTCGTGCCGATCTTCTCGGCGATGACTTGATCGACCGAGATGGTGTTGGTGTAATCCTTGCCCGGCACCGCGCGCAGATCAGCGCCCGTGAGCCAGGTGTCGCCGCCGCTGTGCCCGCCCGTGGAGTGCGGATGCCCGAGGCCGGTGAGCACGCTGAAGTTGGCCTGGTGTTCTTTGAGAGTTTCGAGCGTGGGCGAGAGCTTGTAGCCCTTGCCCTTCGACTCCGGCACCCATTCAAGGATGTTCACACCGTTTGAGACATAACAAAAAATGGCTCGCGGCGTGGGCTGTGTGCCGGATTTGAGCAATGGTTTGTAGGTTGAAGGCGCGGCGTGAACCGAGCGCGGCAGCATGGCTTCGAGAAACGGCAGTGACAGCGAGACGCCGAGTCCACGCAAGGCGGTGCGGCGGGAGAGAGGCGTGTGGAAGAGCGGTGTCATGGTTACTTGGTGGTGAAGAATTCGGAGGTGGCGATGGCAGTGATGAGTGAGCTGAGCGTGTATTTCTGCGCCTTCATCTGCTTGACGAAGTGGCGGATGGCGGGGCGGTCAGAGAAGCCGAGTTCGCGACCAAGCGCATATGTGGTGAGCTGGTTCGCGAGCGAGGTCAAAAAGAGGTCTTCTTTCCTCAAGAGCTGCTGTTGCAGGCCTTCGACGCCGTTGAACTCGGTGCCGTCGGGCATCTTCGCGCTGGCATCGATGGCGGGGTCATCCTTGCCGATGCGGCCGTTGTAGCCGTGGCCTTCTTGATCGCGCCATTCGCCGGTGGCGTTGAAATTTTCCAGTGCAAGGCCGAGCGGGTCGATCTTGTCGTGGCAACGGGCGCAGGAGGCGGCTTCGCGATGAATCAACAAGCGCTGGCGCACGGTGGCTTTGTCGATGCCCGGCACTTTTGCCTGGATCTCGCCGACATTCGCCACGGGCAGGCCGGGATCGGTGCCGAGCAGGGTTTTCATCACCCACACGCCGCGCACGACGGGTGAGGTGCGGGTGCCGTTCGATGTGATGCTGTGAATGGATGCCTGCGTGATGAGACCACCGCGATGCGACTCCGGCGGCGCTGGCACGCGACGAATGGCATCGCCCCGCACGCCGGGGATGCCGTAGAAGCGGGCAAGGCGTTCGTTGATAGTCACGAAGTCGCTTTTGATGAGGTTGCGGGCATCGAGATCACTCCGCAGCACTTCGGCGAAGAAACCTTCCGTCTCGCGCACGATGGAAATCTCCAAATGGCGGTCGTATTCGGGATACAGCGTCTGCGAAGGCGGATTCGCTCCGACTTTGCGCAAGCCGAGCCATTGACCGGCGAAGTTCTTTACGAAAGCCTCGCTGCGGGCATCAGCGAGCAGGCGCTTTACTTGAGCGCGCATAACCTCGGGCTGCTTGAGTTCTCCTGAAGTCGCGAGACGTATGAGTTCGTCATCCGGCATCGAGGACCAGAGGAAATACGAGAGGCGCGAGGCAAGTTCGTGCGGCGAGAGCGGGCGTGGCTTGGCCTGCGGTGCTTCAGGCTCGACGAGATAAAGAAAGTGCGGCGAGGCCAGCACGGCGGCCAGCGGCACCTTGATGGCTTCGACGAACGAAGGCTTCTCCGCGCGCAGCTTATCGAACAGCGCGACCTTGGCAGCCACCTCATCAGCCTGCGCGGGGCGGCGGTAGGCCTTCGTCATAAAGCGCGTGATGACTTCGCGTGCGTAGCCCTTCTCGTCCTTGTCCTTGTTCGGCGAATCGAACAGCACGCGCTGATGACTCGGCGGCGGCCAACTTGCATACACCGGGCCTTCGAGTTCGATCCAGTCGATTAAGAGCGAGGGGCGCGCAAAGGCATCGCCGCCTTGCATCCAGAAGTTCTCCAGCATCTTCGGAATCTCATAGCCGTTGGTGAAGCCCAGGCCGGACTTCAGCGTGGTGAAGTGCGCACGCACCTCGTAGTTCTGTGGCGCTGCTTCGCGTGCGTCGACGTCCATCTCGGCTATCACCTTGGGCGTGCCGCCGAGATGCTGCGTGAGCTTCACGCGTGCCGGGCCATAGTCATAGCTGCGATGCGTGACGAAGTGCAGCAGGTCGCTTTCGAACGAGCGGTCGTGATACACCGCGCCCTTTGGGTTCTTTGCCATTTGATCGTCGCGTCGCGTCGCTAGCATCGGCTTTGCCGAAGCCACCACCTCATCGCGCGTCGGCACACGGCTCGCCGCTCGGAAGCGGACCACATACTCGCCCTCATGCGGCACGGCGAAGTCACGGAAGCCCACGCCCTTGTCCCATGAGTCGTGGTGGATCACCGTGAAGCCGTTCTCCGTCTCGTTCTTGCCATCATTGAGCAGGATGTTCTGCCCATCGCGCTTCACGCGCAGCCGGTCGCCGCCCAACGTGTTCTCCTCGGGGTCAAAACGCCACTTGATCGCCGCAGGCTGCGCGCCCTCAACCAGCGCACGATCCAAAATTTGCCGAGCCGCCGCATAATACAACTCCACCTGCATCGGCGACATCGTCAGCGCCTGGCCGTTGTTATCAAAGCCGCCCGCAGGCGGATCTTCGGGGAACTTTTCCGACGGCTGAAAATTCACACCCACGAGATCGCGGATCGTGTTGTCATACTCTGCGCGGTTCATGCGTCGCAGCACCACGCGCGTCGAGCGCTTCGCGATCTCGCCGCGCGCCAGTTCAATCTCCAGCCACGACGCGAACTTCGCCGCTGCCTCCGGCGCAGGCTGCGGCTCATCCTCCGGCGGCATCTCGTGCCCGTTGATCGAGTTCACCACTTCCTTCCACTTCGCCGTCACCGCCGGATCACCGAAGTCATTCGCCAGCGTGTCCAGCCGCAGCTTGCCCTTCTGCTTTTCCGGCCCGTGGCATGTCACGCAGTGCTCTTTGATAAATGGCTGCACGATGCCGGAGTAGCCCGCTGCGTCCGGATTTAACGCGGCTTCGTCTGCGCATGCAGAGCTGATGAGAACAATGGTGCAAAGGAAGAACGTTTTCATGTGGGGCTAAACATTGAACTCTGACAGCAAGCCGGTGCTATCGGCGAAGCGCAGCTGCTTGGCTGGCTGCTAGGAATTTGCTTTCGCAGGTGCCGGGCCGGAGTGGTTCACGGCGTGCATCGGAGACGGGGCGGGAGGGGCTGCATATTAATACGAATTCATCACTTGAAATAAACTACTGAAGTTATCAGTCCAGCGAATCAATTTTGAATCTTCATCCCATGGGGTCAGAGCAGTGATAATTTTAGGATGTTTCAAAAATTCATTGTTATTGGTGGCCAGCACCCAATGACTGGTTAAGCGAAGGCGTTCTGGCAAAATCAATAACGCTGGGGTTTGGTGCCATACCTGAATTGTCTGTGTATCGATAGATGTGGAAGACGATCTGACTACCGGGGCAAGATTCAGATGTCGGTTGGAAATATGCACGGCAAGAATTCCGTCCGGACGAAGATGCTTTTTATATAGAGCAAAACATTCTTCTGTCAGCAGGTGGGCAGGCACGGCATCACTACTGAAAGCATCAAGGACAAGGACGTCAAATTGGCGAGACCCTCCTTCGAACAACTGTTTCTCTAGTAATATCCGGGCATCTCCTAGAAAAACATCAATCACTGCGCCACGTTCTGCGCCATCAGAAAGACAAGTGAAATATTTCCGGGCAAATTTCTCAACATTCGGATCTATCTCGTAAAACTGAAATACATCCTCGGGATTAGAGTAGCAGGCCAGCGTTCCTACCCCGAGTCCGATCAATCCCACTTTAAGCGGCTCCCTCTTCAAGCGCTTCGGATGAAAACGAAGAGCAAGTCCAACTCCCGAACCCTCCTGATAATATCCAGTTGGCTCGGATCTCCTTTCCGGCGAAACAAACTGAAATCCGTGAGTGGTATTGCCATGAGTGAATGCCAGTAGATCATCATCGCGTTGAAGTGATTCCTCTTTCTGAACGCTGACAATACCATAAAAGTTACGGTCAATGGCTATCGTGTCATAGCCCCCTCCGAGGCCAGCCCGGTTTTTCAACCATGATATTCCTATCACTAATAATATAATCGATCCACAAACTGCCGTCGTCCCCAACACACTACTCCTCAATTCCTTCCCTCTCATCGTTTTCCATAAATCACGCCTTAACACCAGCAACAAGGCAACCCCTGTACCAATGACGCCAACATAGAATTCGTGAAACAGATTAAATATTACCGGTGCCACCAATAATACAAAAATACCCCCCAGAGCACCACCTACTGAAACCAGAAAAAAGAACAAGGTCAATTTTTGTGGCTCAGGCTTCAGTCCGGACAGCTCTCCATGACAAACCATGCAACAGACGAAAAGAATAAAGCAATACAGAGCACTGGTACCCACTAGGGACAAAGAAGCTCCAAACCCAAGCCAGAATGCAATAAACAGCACTACAATCCACAATATTCCAAATAGTCCGCGACGATACCAGCCAGCACTGTCAAAGCACAAAATAAATGTGACCAGATAGAGCCCCAAAGGCAATACCCAGAGAAAAGGCACCGCTGCCACATTTTGACATAACTGATTTGTTACAGCTAGCAGAACTACGGAGCCACACGCACTCAACATCAACCAGAGAACAGCATCCAGAGACTTCGTTCCTCGATTTTCCAAAACAGATGGGGATTCTCCATCTGGCTGATCAACCTGCCTTGTTGTGCGATTTTCCCTCGCACCCGCAGCTCCAATACGGCCCTGAACCCACCACCCTGTAGCTGAACAAAGAATCACAAAAACAAAATATCCAATCGACCATACCCAAGTCTGGTCCGGAAGACGAAGCATCCGCTCGACAATAAAAGGGTAGGCAAACAATCCCAACAATGATCCCAGATTTGATAAAGCATACAGGCGATAGGGAGAATGCTCGGGAAATGCCTGGCTAAACCAGCTCTGTAGTAGAGGCGCCATCGCGGAAATCAGCAAGAAGGGCCCCCCCACACTTACCATGAGCAATAGCAATACTCGCATTACCGGCCAGGATGCATCTACAGGTTTCAACCAATCAGGAGGTGTAATAGGCAACCAGAACAGGGTGATAATCAGCAAAGTTGTGTGGATGATTACTTGCCGTTTGATACCACATTTTCCCACGATGATATGCGCATAGGCGTATCCACCTAACAAGGTCGATTGAAAAAACAGCATACACGCTGTCCATACGGCCGGAGTGCCACCAAACCAGGGCAGAATATACTTTCCTATCAGAGGCTGGACCTGAAATACGAGAAACGAACTTAGAAAAACGGTAATAGCAATCAACCTCATTAAGTCAATATCGTAGCCACTTCCAAAAATATAATCAATCATTCATCGCTGCCTTCACCCCCATTTCCAAGAGCACTCGAATGTTCATTCTCTATTTCGGAGTCTTGATAAAATGATTGCTTGGCACTAAATCCCAAAATATTTCTCCCATCAGAGATCCATTCATCCAAGTCGCCGGTTACGTCGGTCGTGCTTGTTCTTGGCTTTTATTCATTTCACTCAACAAGGAAGATAAGCGCCACAGGATTCACGAACAACGAGGCGGGGGGTGATAAGGAGGCTGCGCGCGGGCAGAGTGGGATCAGCGATGCGCTCACGCATGGCGTTGAAAGCGGTGAGTGCGATGTCACGACAGGGTTGTTGAATAGTAGTCAGTGGCACTGAGAGCACGGTCGCAAAACGCACATCATCAAAGCCGACGACACGGAGATTGCTGGCTGCTAGGAATTTGCTTTCGCAGGTGCCGGGCCGGAGTGGCCCAGGACGCGCATCGGAGACGGAGTGGGAGGGGGTATGGCTGGCGTTGCTGATGGCGGACAAGCGGCTGGCCGTGTTTCTCTTGTGTCTGAAAACCGCGCCGTAATTTCCGCCGCCCGCTGCCGGGAACGGCGTGTAGGAGGCCACGTCTTTGGTGCCGACTTCCGGCACACGGCGGAAATTCATGGTCTTGCCGTTCATTTCCTGGGCGAAAATCATCCTCGGGTTTTCCGTGGCATCGCCCTGGATGTGGAAAAAGACCGACGCCTTCTTGTTGGGCTTGCCACCGGCCGCGGCCGGAGACAGCAGGGCGGCGGAAAACACCAGAATCAGCGTCAGAAAACGAAATGGCATGGCCGGAGTGAATCACACGATCCGGTTTGCGGAAGCAAAAAGACAGCCCCCGGGGAACCCTGCAATCGCCGCTTGTCGTAACGGGAATCATCGTTACGATGATTCCCGTCATGTCCGACGTCGTCACGTTTTCCAAAGCCCTCGGTGATGCCACGCGCTGGCGGATTCTCCATCTCGTCATGGAAGAGGCGCTCTGCATGTGCGAACTCGCCGATATTCTCGGCATGCCGCAGTCGTCGGTGTCCAGCCACGTGCAGGTGATCCGCCGGACCGGCATGCTGGAGAGCGAGACATGCGGCAAGTGGACTTATTTCCGTGTCCTGCCGCGTTACCGCAAGCTTCTGCGCGATATCGGAAAATCATTCCCCTTCCCCGCCGCAGGGCAGTTGGAAACGGATGCGGCGAAGGCTACACGCCGCCTCTCGGTGCGCGAAACGAGCTGCTGCCCCGCGCCAAGGCGGCTGGTCTTCCGCCGCAAAACTCCGGGACCCTCCTGAAATTTTTCCTCACATGAAAATACGCATCGGCATCAATGGCTTCGGACGCATGGGCAGACTCGCACTGCGCGCTGCATGGGATTTCCCGGAAATCGAATTCGTCCATCTCAACGAAACCGGCGGCGACGGCATCGTCTCCGCGCACTTGATCGAGTTCGACTCGATCCATGGCCGTTGGAAACGCGATATCCGCGGCGAGTCGGACAAAGTAATCATCGACGGACAAATTCTCGGCCACAGCAGCGAGAAGGATTTCTCCAAAGTCCCATGGGGCGACATGGGCGTGGACATCGTGCTTGAGGCCAGCGGGAAATTCCGCACGCCGGAGCAACTCGACGCCTATTTCAAAGCCGGCGTAAAAAAAGTCATTGTCGCCGCCCCAGTGAAATCCGGCGCGCTCAACATCGTCATGGGCGTCAACGATCATTTGTATCAACCCGGCGAACATCATCTTCTAACTGCCGCATCCTGCACCACCAACTGTCTGGCTCCGGTGGTGAAAGTCATTCACGAGAGCATCGGCATCCGGCATGGCATGATCACCACGATTCATGACATGACCAACACCCAGTCGATCCTCGACACGCCGCACAAGGATCTGCGCCGCGCCCGCGCCTCCAGCCTCTCGCTCATTCCCACCTCCACCGGATCGGCCACGGCCATCGGGATAATATTTCCGGAACTGTTAGGCAAACTCGACGGCGTGGCGGTGCGCGTGCCGCTGCTCAACGCGTCGCTCACCGACTGCGTCTTCGAGCTTGCCCGCGAAACCTCGGTGGATGAGGTGAATGCCCTGCTCAAGGCCGCCGCCGATGGCCCTCTCAAGGGAATTCTCGGTTACGAAACACGCCCTCTGGTTTCCGTCGATTACAGGGACGACCCGCGTTCCTCGATCATCGACGCACCCTCGACCATGGTGACCAACGGGACGCAGGTGAAGATCCTCGCCTGGTATGACAACGAGTGGGGCTACGCCAGCCGCTATGCGGAACTCGCGCGGAAAGTCGCCGCATTGTTATGAATCCGGCCACTCGCAACTACGCGCTTGTCACGCTCGCCTACTGGGCGGACACGCTAGCGGATGGCGCGGTCCGGATGCTGGTGCTGTTTTACTTTTATCAACTCGGTTACAGCGCCTTTCAGGTCGCATCACTGTTTGTGTTATATGAACTTTTCGGAGTGATCACCAATCTCTGTGGCGGCTATCTCGCCTCGCGCTTTGGTTTGAAAAGCACTTTGTTTATGGGCCTTGGCACCCAGTTGGTCGCCTTGTCCATGCTGGCGCTGATGCCTCCCGGATTGCTGACGGTGGCTTATGTGATGGTGTCGCAGGCACTCTCCGGAATTGCCAAGGACCTCACGAAAATGAGCAGCAAGAGCGCGGTGAAGCTCATCGCGGGCGAAGGCGAGGGCCGCCTCTACCGCTGGGTTGCGTGGCTTACCGGCAGCAAGAACGCGCTCAAAGGCGTCGGGTTTTTCCTCGGCAGCCTGCTGCTTTCCCTGATCGGTTTCCAGGCTTCCATCTGGACCATTGCCGCGATCGTCGGCCTGGCATTATTGGTCGCGGCAATCTTCCTGCGCGGTGGATTGGGCGAGGCGAACCGGAAAACCCAATTCAAACATCTCATCTCGCGCAACCGCCCGGTGAACATTCTATCAGTCGCGCGCATGTTCCTGTTCGGCGCGCGCGATGTGTGGTTTGTCGTTGCACTGCCGGTGTTTCTCTCCTCCGTGCTCGGCTGGAAATACTGGCAGGCGGGAGGTTTCATGGCGCTGTGGGTGATCGGCTATGGCGCGGTGCAAGCCGCCGCGCCGGTGATCTTGCGCGGCAAGTCGGATCCCACCGGCTCCACCGCCACCAAGCTCGCGTTTTTCCTCGCACTCATTCCAGCAGGCATCGCCGCGGCACTATACGGAAACGCAAACCCGGCCCCGGTGGTCGTCGCCGGTTTGATCATGTTCGGCATCGTCTTCGCACTCAACTCCGCAGTGCATTCCTACCTCATCCTCGCCTATACGGACAGAGACAAGGTGGCGCTCAACGTCGGCATCTATTACATGGCGAACGCCTGCGGCCGGCTTGCGGGAACCATCTTGTCCGGCTGGCTCTATCAGATCGGCATCCGCCACGGAAGCACCGGTGGGTTGATCGCATGTCTCGCCGCATCCGCCCTCATGCTGGCGCTCACTTTCGGCATTTCATTCGCGCTGCCACGGCGCGGCTGATAGGAATTTGCTTTCGCAGGTGCCGGGCCGGAGTGGCCCAGGACGCGCATCGGAGACGGGGTGGGAGGGGGTATGATCGTGCTGCTGCTGGTGGGGCGGATGTCGGTGCTCAATGCGCACCTGCGCAAAGCACCTGCGCGCAGGCGGGGCAGGTGAAGGCCCTCACGCAGTGGAGCGAGAACCGCCTCAGGCCATCACCTCAAGTGAGGCACGCTCGCCCGACTCGACACCGCCGTTCATGAATCCTGGGGAGACGGTGCTGGTGTGCTCTCCGGCGAAGATGAGACGTCCATCCAGCGCGGGCTTTGGCGACTCTTCATACATCCAGGTGTACTGGCCGACGAATGGACAACTGTAGCTGCCTTTGTTAAAGGGCATCTTCGGCCAGTTCATCGCGGCTGCTTTGCCGTCAAAGGCTGCCTTGATGCCGGGGAACACGGCGTTGAGCTCGTCCAGGTAGCCATGCATCATGGCGTCGGAATATTCTTCCCCGCGTCTGCCGCCGAGGAGGTTGGTGATGATGCCGCGCCGGCCTTCCTGGCCGCGGCTGGTCTCCCACACATTCTGGAAGGTGGGCTCTTCGGCGAACACGCTGCCATTGCCAATGAACGAGCGCCCTTCCACCGGCGTGCGCCAGAGGCGACTGGTGAAGCTGCGGAAGACCTTCACATTGCTGCCATAGCCCATCTCACGAATGCAGCGCTTCTTGGCAGCGCTGAGCGGCAGGTCATACACACCGCTCACACCGCGCAGAACGGTGAAGGGCACGGCCAGCACGACGCGCTCGTAGCTCACCGACTCAGTGCCCTTTTTGGAGCTGAACTTCAGTGTCGTCCGGCCGTCACGATCCGAAATGCCCGTCAGCCGGTGACCGAGATTCAAGTTCACCTTCCCGCGCAGGCGCTCGATCAGCGTTGCAGGCAGCGTTTCATTGCCGCCTTGAATGCGCCAGGCTTCATCGCTGTCGCCAAAGATCTCGAAGCCCTTGGAGACGTCTGGATTGATGAAGTCGATCAAGTTCAGGCAGGACTGTTTCCGGGCGGTGGCACCGAGTTCTGGCTCATACGCGGCGATGAGCAGTTGGATCACCCAGGGCTCGATTCCGCGTCCGCGATCCCTCAGATACGTGGCGAGCGAGATGCGGTCCAAAGTGCGCGCCTTGTCCGTGAAGTTGCCTTCCGCATCATAGATGCCGTCGGCATCGGCCGCGAGCTTGGCACCCAGCGGACGGAAAGCGGCGGCCACGTCGTGATCGGTGCGCAGACGATCCTCCAGCCAGATGAAATCGAGTCCTTTCTCGCCCCGGCGCAGATTTTGCATCGGCACGCCGAGTTCATTGGCCAGTGCGATGATGTGGGTGTGATTGGTGTCCACCAGCTCGGCCCCCAGCTCCACAAACATGCCGTCGTCGTTGAAATTCCGCTTGGTGAACATGCGCCCGCCAACGCGCTCACTGCCTTCATAGAGATGCACTTCGTAGCCCTGCTTCACCAGCCGCCACGCCGTCGTCAATCCGGCGATGCCCGCTCCCACGATGGCTACAGGCACTTTTTTGCTCAACGACGGCGTCGTGCAGGACGGGAGGGCCAGAGAGGCACCGGCCATCGCGGCCCGTTTCATGAACTGCCGCCTACCCTGCGTCTCAGGCGGGCTTTCCAGCAGAGTTCTCATCACTTGGCGAAACAAAGGCGTGCGTCCGTGCATCATGCGCGCATGCTAGGAATTCACGGCTCCGATGACAAGCTCAAAAAGGAAATGCTAGGCATTTGCTTCCGCTCCCCCAGCGCCGCACCCACCCCGGACGTGCATCGGAGCCTGGGTGTGAGGGGGTATGATTACGCAACCTACAGAACTCAGACCCATCCGCCCCATCACTCCTATCACTCGAATCGGGCTTCGGTTTTCTCCTCCGTTCATGCCTCCCATGTCCGCATTCGCCAGCACCTTCGGCTCGTCCCTCAAGCCGGGGTAAGCTGACTGCGCTTGAGCGTCAACTCATACAGCGCCTGGCCCGTCGCTTCCACCAACCGGCAAGTCACCGTTGGATCCGCTTGGGAAACATCAAAGCTGAATTCACCAAAAGCAAATTTGCCGGCGAATCCGTAGAGTTGCGTGTCCCATTTGGGATTGGTTACCGGGGGCCCCGTTCGGCCACCTAGGCAGGCAGGCTCGAACTCATAGAACTCAAAGCCCGACGGCCGCGGGATTCGGAATCCGCGTGCGCCGTGGCGGTCACCGGAAATAAGCAGCACGCCCGGGATCTTGTGCTCCTCTATGAGCTTGAAAATCTCCTCCCGGCCCTCGGGGTCGTATGCGCCCCAAGAGTCCTTGCCCCCGGAGACATAGTCACTCCACATCGTGCCGCAGGAAATGATGATGAATGGCCCCTTGCATGCCAACAGGGTCTTTTTAAGCCACGCCATTTGCTCAGGCCCCAGAAAGCAGTGTTTGCCCTCCTTGGTGCGGAAGTAGCGATTGTCGGTCATGATGATGTCACACGGGCCGATGCGGCTGTGATGGAAAATCCCCCCTCCCTCCTCCCCAAGTCCGTAATACGGATTGTTCCATGCTTGCGTCCAAACCTTGCGCACCCCCCTCCTGTCCTCGTCAGTGTGATTCTTCGGTATCCCCCACTGGTCATTGTCAAAGTAGTCATGGTCATCCCATGACGTGTATACTGGGGTTGAACACACCAGGCTCTGCCACATCGGTTGGAAGTCCCGCAGCGCATAGTCGGCGCGGTGCATTCCCAGAATGTTACTGCGGTCCTGAACTGCAATATCTCCATACATCAGCATGGCCGCGGGTTTACGCCGCAAAATCTCGCTGGTGTTTTCCCGATGAGCGATGCCCCAACGGTGCTGGCAGGTGCCGAAAGTAATACAGGTCTTCTGCGATGGGTCATCGCTGGGAGTGGTAATCGCTGCCGTCTTGGGTATGACAATCTCCTTGCCATCAATGAGCACGCGGTAAGGGGTGACACTCCCGGGCCTGAGTCCACTGACAGATACGATGGCCGTGAGGTCCGACTCCAGCGTGCTTTCCACAGGCCCAAAGCTCTTTTCCTCCCCGTTGACCGTCGCCTTGACCTCCACTTTTGCCGGACGCGTCGTCCGCAACCATACCTTCGCTCCATCGGGAGCAAGGCAACCGAGCATCGGCCCTCCAAAATGCGTAATCGCCTGCTCCTTGCAAAGCTCCTGCACCGTCGGATCCTCCGCCACCGCCGCAAAACTCGTATTAGGGTGAGTGGCAAGGACCTTGTAAACCGCACTATAGAGCTTCTGGAGCGATGCCGGCTTCTCCTCCCACAGATTAAAAATCTCCAGCGCCGAATCCAGACCCCCGTTTGTCGGGCCATTATATCCTAAACTGCGTTCAGGCTTGAGGCCGCAGGCGATTGCCGCACCGGCCAGCGCGCTGGTCTTCAGATATTTTCGTCGGTTCATTTTGCTGATAGGATTTTGCTTTCGCAGGTGCCGGGCCGGAGTGGCCCAGGACGTGCATCGGAGACGGGGTGGGAGGGGGTATGGGGGAGAGAGGGGCGGTTAAAGGATGAATTATGAAGGAGGAAGGATGAATGCGCCCGACCATGGCATGTTTCGCGCCTGATTTGTCGCGGTGGCTATGGGTGGTGCCGGGTTTCATGGCACAGTTTCAACGCGCTGAACATACCTCTCCTGTCCGCAGTGCCAAGATTTTTTGGACAGCCGTGTGTTGGGCGCGAGAATCCTCGGTGGCGAACAAAAACGCCTGTTGTAGTAATCAGGCATGAGCTTCACTGACACCTTCATCGACCGGCCTGTGGCGACGACGCTCGCCACCCTTGCCATCGCGCTGTCCGGTGGTCTGGCCTATTTTTATCTTCCGGTCGCGCCGTTGCCGAAGGTGGATTATCCCTCGATCTCGGTGTCCGCCTCGCTGCCGGGAGCGAGTCCGGAGACGATGGCGGCCACGGTGGCTACGCCTTTGGAACGCTCTCTGGGACGCATCGCGGGACTGACTGAGATGACATCGAGCTCTTCCATGGGAAGCACGCGCATCAGTCTGCAGTTTGAAATGAGCCGGTCGGTGGACGCCGCAGCGCGCGAGGTGCAAGCGGCCATCAATGCAGCCGGCAGCCTGCTGCCCAGCGGAATGCCAAGCAATCCCAGCTACCGCAAGTCAAACTCGGCGGATTCGCCGATCTTGATCATGGCGCTGACTTCGGAAGTCATGACGCCGGGACAGATGTATGACGTGGCTTCGACTGTGCTCGCGCAAAAAATTTCGCAGGTCGATGGCGTCGGCAACGTGAGCGTGGGCGGCAGTTCGCTGCCTGCGGTGCGGGCGACGATGGACATGCCGGCCCTGACGCGCGCCAATCTCACGATGGAGGATGTGCGCAGCGCCATTGCCACCTCGAACGTGAACCGGCCCAAAGGCGTGATCGAAGACGGCGACCGCCGCTGGCAGGTGGTCGCG
>JANNQW010000259.1:0-5711 GCA_031400955.1 Verrucomicrobiota bacterium | reverse complement strand
CCTATGAAAAGCTCACTAGAATGTTGCAGTTCGAGGACTTCTGACCCGAATGGCTCACACTCTACCCAATCGAACTCTCCTACGCACGAGGCACTCACAAGAAGCGTTTCTCCTTCGTTTTCAAGTAATCTGACCCGAATGGACATTGATTGTCATCGCTGGTTCACTTCTCCTCCTGAATGAAGACCTACTTCTTACCTGCTCCTCTCTCGGCCAGAGCCTTCCGCATCGCCTCCCGGTTTTCCTCGCTGCGAAAGGGAACGGACGGGTTTAAGGCAGCCTCCGCAGCGCGGAGATGAGATTCGTTCCCGTTCTTAATCCATATGGCAACATGCGGGGCGGCGCTTATGTCGGCTGTTTGCAGCCACTCCACCACCGCTGGGGCCGCGCTATTGTTTGAGAGATGGCTCAGCAAGGAAAGCGCGTTGAGGTTCATTCTACTGCCCGGCGGGTTGTTTTTTAGCGCCGTCGCCAATGGCGGAATCGCTTCGTCGCGGTAGATTTTTGTCGTCGCCCATATTGCCGCCTGAAGTCGCACATCATCCTGGCCGTCGGGTGCGGCCAGGGTGGCCAGTAGCAGTTCGATCCCAGAGGGCGCGCCCTGCCGCGCCATCGCTTGGGCCACGGAAGTGAGCAGATCGGCATCCTTGGATTCACGCCACAATGGCTCGATCAGCGCAGGCAGATAAGGCTGGGCACCACCCATGCCTCCGATGCTGCTCTTGGCGGTTCTTTTTGAATCCGCGTCAGCCTCGCTGGAGATGACCCATAGAACAAATTCTACTCCTTCCTTAGTGTTTGCATACGCAAAAGCAGTAATGACTAATCCCCGCTCAAGGTCTGAACTTGATTTGTCCAAGATAAATTTCTTCATTTCGGCAATAAAGCCAGCCGAATACTTCTTTTCCCCAATGGCTCTCTGCATTCTGCCTTGCAGCATCGACTGTTTGAGGGGGTCTTGATTAATTCTCCCCGCATCTAGAAAAAATTGAAAGTATTCATCTGCTGTCGTTGCATTGAGCTTGTCCAGCATGTGTCGGGATTCTCTAGCTGACATATCATAGAACTTACGCGGGGCGGCAGTATCCCCGGCGGCTTGCTCGGATGGTGAGGTATTTTCATGCCCATCAGCCGCTTTGCCCGAAGTTTGCAGCTTTATTTTCCATGCCCACAGGCCCCAAAGTCCAGCCGACAGAGCAGCCAAGACCACGTATACTAGGACTGTTTTTTGATGCTTTTTCATGACTGAGGTTTGGGAAACCAGATTGGATCGAGCTTCTGTAGCGAATCCATGATATGTGCAGATTGCTTGGGCTCTTCAATGTGAAGAACGGTGTCGCGCCTATGAGTTTCAGAAGTGAAAAACGATCTGGGCGGATTGAAAAGTCCGCTGTATTTTTGATCCGCCACGGGAATGAGTCCGTCCCCCAGATAGTCAGTGGATTTTTTTCCCGCATCCAAGATGAACACGCGCGCTGCTTCAGAAAGCTGCTCGCCGAGGTCGCCGCCTTCTTCGTCGAAGACGGTGTAGTTCACATAGGCCTGTTTCCCAACAGCAATATCGACCCAACCTCTCCAGAGGAATCCCAGCTTGGCATTTTCGTAAGCAATTTCTCCGCAGCGGACTTCTTTTGGAATATTCCCCGCTCCCGCATTCAGCTCCGTCAAGGCCTGTGAAAGTCCGTCCGCATTGCTGGCCATATCTTGGATCACTGGGCGCCTGAGATCAATCCCTTCAGGATTATTTTTCAGCTCATTCACTACCTGCCAGTCATCCTGATTAGTTCCGGCAACATAGGGGTTGTCTTTGAGCCATTGATAAATCCTGCCCATTCGGCTCCCCCTATGCGGAGTGCCAGTGGTGAGAAAGCCAACCACTGCCTCCCGATTGGGGGATGCGCCTTGAAGGAAAGCACGCCCAGAAAGTCCTCCCCTGCTGTGGCCCAGAAGGATAACTCTTGCATTATTGTATTTTTCAAGCAATGCATCAATCGAATCATCCACTTCGCGACCTAGTTGCTCGAAGGTTTCAAAGTCTCCGCATCGCTTTTTGTCTTTGTTGTCCAAATACCCCGGCGTGTTGGCCGCTGTGACGCCCTCCAGCCCGACGCGAGTGCTAAATGGGTCGTAGGTCCCAAACTGAACGCGATAACAGCGCACGCCGTCTTTCGTCATCAAGGGCAGTGCTGGAGTTTTAATTTCTCTATCGAGTATCGTCCCCGCACCAACGGTTCCGGGATCGCCGAAGTATTGCTTCACAAAGTCATCCCAAGTGGCCGTGTTGGAATTCATGCCGTGCATCAAAAGAAGAATTCTGGCCCGAATAACAAGCGGCAGGCTGATTTCCGCGATTTTCGAGCCGTTCTTTTCAATGACGAGCATCAGCGGTTCTTTGGACGGCTTGCGCCCTTCCACCAAAATCACACCCCTGTTTTGATCCTTGATCCCTTTGACAAAAGCTCCCGACAGTTCGACGCCCCCGGATGTGATCTGCTGCGTCGTGGCCGTGGCTGCGGACTGCGCCAAGTTCGAACCATAGCCCGTGTTGTTCGCGCCCATCCGGTAGGCGAAAGCCTGTTCCCGCGTGAGCGAAGTTTCCACAAAGTTCAACGCGCCGTCCGCTTGCTTCAACTTGCAAACGACGGAATCGTTAGAGGAGAGGGTGGCTAACACCTGCTGAAAATCGAGAAACACCGGGAAAAAATCAGCCAGGTCTTCATTTCCGTCCACATGCGATGTCTCAAAATCGTCGCGCTGCCGGGCTTGGGGCGCATGTTCGTCATCGTCATCATTTGGCCATATTTCAAAGGGGTGGTCCGCGTCCGAAGTTTCGTCTTTTTTAATTACGCCGTCATGGTCGGCATCCGCCAGAATCGAGGCTGAAGCGAAAAACATGAACAGCGTGCAGCCATCGATGTCTGGATTTTCCTGGTTACGATAGTAAATGGTGTTGGTGTATTCGACCGTGATCTCCACGGGTATCTCCGGTGCCAGCAGGACTTTCAACACATGGAATGACTGATCCAGTTTGCCGAGGGTTTGCCCTACGCCCGCTTTCTCAGGTTCCACCACCTTCCCGTTCACCCTCACGGTGCATCCGTCGTCCGAAAATATGGCGAGTCCGTAAAGTCCTTTCCCCGCTTTGTCCGCAGGCAATGGGGGTGGAATGAACGGCTTGCTTTGATCTTTGGGATTTTTGATTTCAAACATCTGCCTGTCGGAGATTTTCTTCTTGTCGCGATTTTCCTGCTCAGGCGTGCTCCTGTATCCCAGTCCTTCTCCTTTTTCCGACTGAAGTTGCGCGGCTTGTCTGGCATAATTCACGTGGCCATCTTTGTAATTAGACCAATCTTGAATTCTCAGCACAGGAGCGCCTTGCGCAACCGAGGAATATCCGCAGCCTAGAATACTGATGAGTGTCAAAAGACGCAGTCTGAAGTTGTCGTTTGTTTTCATGGCTTGGATGTTGTCGGCGGCAGTTGGGCTTCTTTTTTTCGCTGCATTTCTTTCCAATAGTTGATATGAAACTCCCGGCGGTTGGCGTATTGGCTTTCCTTTGGAATGTTTTCCAGGACGCTGATGGCTTGTGTGTATTCGCCGTATTCCGCGTGCAGGAATGCTTTCAGATATCTGGCAAAGCATGTTTGCTCATCATCGGTGGGCGGTAATTGCATAAGCTCCAGGCATCGCTCACGACCAGCGCGATCCTTCAGTTTGTCGTAAATACTGGAGCACATTGAAAGCGCGATTCGCCAGCCACATGCATTGCCTTCTTCTACATTTTTGGTGAGATGGAGGTTCGGCATGATCTCGTTGTTCAGGAAATCCAACGCTTTTTTTCGAGATTCAGCTTCCTGCGACCAAACCATTGGATAATAGATCAAATTGGCGAGCGCGATGCCACGATCCCGGTCTGTTGGTCCGTCGGCCAATTTTTTGCGCAACTTGAGAATCGCCGCCTGTTGATCCGCCTCACTTTCTTTCTCTGCTTCCGCGCAAAAAGTCAAACTCGTGTTAATACTGAAAAGCAAAGCTGTAAATAGCAACACGGGGAGTGTCATTCGGTGCCTATGCTGACTCAGACAATGCGCTCGAAATGCGCTCGAAATGCGCACATTGGAGTGGTAGCGTGAACTCACATAATACCCATACAATCAGCGTGTCACTGACGTCAAGCATTGATTGAAACGGAGACGTGGTCAGTCAGCAACTCTTGACAGAAAAGGCACATATTGCCTGTCTCTTATGATGCCGCCGTTGAAATTAGATTTTTCTAATCAGCAACGCGGCATTGTGTCCGCCGAAGCCGAAGGAGTTGCTCAGCGCCGCAGTGATCTTCGCGGGGCGCGCGACATTTGCAACACAGTCGAGATCGCATTCTGCATCCTGGTTTTCCAGGTTGATCGTGGGCGGCGCAACTTGATCGCGCAGGGCGAGAATGCACGCGGCGAGTTCCACGCCGCCCGCGCCACCGAGTAGGTGGCCAGTCATGGACTTGGTTGAACTGACGAGCAAGCCGTCCGTGGAGTGGCTGCCGAAGCTGCGCTTGATGGCTTTCACTTCGCACATGTCGCCGACCGGGGTGCTGGTGCCGTGGGCGTTGATGTATTCCACATCTGTTGGATTCATTTTCGCATGGCTCAAGGCCATGTTCATGCAGCGCGATGCGCCCGCGCCATCCGGCAGCGGTGCGCTGAGATGATAAGCATCCGAGGAAATTCCGTAGCCTGCGAGTTCGCAGTAAATGTGCGCGCCGCGTTTTTTGGCGTGCTCGTATTCTTCAAGGACCACGGCACCGCCGCCTTCGCTCATGACGAATCCGTCGCGGTCTTTGTCGAACGGACGGCTCGCTTTTTCGGGGGCGTCGTTCCGGGTGCTGAGCGCCCGCATGTTGCCGAAGCCGGCCAGTCCCATCGGTGCGATGCTGGCCTCGGCACCGCCGGCGATGATGGCGTCGGCGTCGCCGAATTTGATGATGCGCCAGGCTTCGCCGATGTTGTGATTCGAAGTGGCGCACGCTGTCACGATGCACATGTTGGGTCCGAGGAATCCGTATTCCATGGAGACCATTCCGCTGAGGATGTTGCTGATCATCATCGGGATAGTGAAGGGCGAGACGCGGCTGGGATGCTTGGTCAGCAGAAGGGTGTGGTTGTTTTCCAGCATCATGAGGCCGCCGATGCCGCTGCCGACCATGACACCGATGCGCTCGGGGTTGAGTTTACCGGCGTCAATGCCACTGTCCGTGACGGCCATTTTCGACGCGCCCATGCCGAGCTGGGTGAAGCGGTCGGCGCGGCGCGCGTCCTTGAAATCCTTGAAGTAAAGTTTCGGATCGTAGTCAGTTATTTCACCGCCGAAGTGCGTGCCGTATTCCGTGGTGTCGAACGACGTGATGTTCTTGATGCCGCTTTTACCAGCCAGGATATTTTTCCAGAAATCGTCCTTGTTGAGTCCAATGGGGGAGACAACTCCAATGCCGGTGATGACAACACGACGTTCGTTCATGGGTATTGCTGGGTGATTGCGGGTTGGTTCGATACGCTAGAATCAATGGGTGAAGCAACCGGTTTATTTCTGCATTTGGAGTGCGGCGGCACGACGCCGCTTTCACATGTCGCGACATGCCAAAGCGCTGACATGTCAGCGCACGCCAGAACTGTCTCACTTCTCGGCGAATTGTGCGTCGAAGATGATCTTGCTCGTCGGGA
>JANNQW010000258.1:0-5947 GCA_031400955.1 Verrucomicrobiota bacterium | reverse complement strand
GCACATGGGAGCCGTCGTAAGTAAGGACAAGGTGATTCCATGCATCTTTGCGAAACTCGGTGTTTCGCTTCCAATTGGGCTCGCCGCGGAGACTTCCCTCATGGTTGTCGGCCCAAAATTCGGAATAGTGTGTGCCCACATTCCAACCCGACGCGTTATTTCCGCCGTGCCATACGGCGGCAGAGAGAAGTTTGTAGTTGTTCATTGGCTCCGCAGTCTTGAACCACACCGAGATGGTGAAATAATCCGCGCCCGCGAGAGGATTTCCTTTGGCTTGAAGGCTGCCGCCGTTAAGGAGCACGCCCTTGCCGGCAATTCCGTCTGTGGTCGCGGCGTGATTACCAACAGGAACGAGGTCGAACCCGTTGCCGGATTTGTCGCGCGTGCAGCCAGTCTCGGGATCGAAATCATTAAAGTCATAGAAAGCTGCGAGGCAGTCCGGGTTGGTGCGAATATGTGGAGCACCGAGCGTGGTCGCGTTGGGGGCGGCCATGCATTTGGTGGGTGGTTCAGGTGCCTTCAGACCGTTGCTGTCGATGCTTATCGGATGTTCCTCGCCAGTCGGTTTAAGTGAAGGTTCCGCCACTTGATTTTCGGCTAGTGAAAAAGCCGGCGCGACAGCGAGAAGTATCTGTATGACGGCAATGTGGAGGTGCATTTTCATCGTGGGGTATAAATATACAAAAGACCGTATGATGGTGACAGATTATTTTAAGAAGATTGTTTGGTTTGTGACATGAGTTGTCCGGTGGCATCACGGTCATCCGTGAAGATTCTTTGAAGAAATATTCGATGGCGCCTCTGGCAGCCGCAAAGAAAACGATCTGGTGCAGATTTCGAACATGGCGACCCGCCACTCACATCATGCCCGCGCCCTTGATGTCGAGATAACGGTTGGCCAGCGCGACCGGAAGATTTTGCGCCGTTTCATCGATGGTCATGACGCGATTGGCGCGGAGAGATTCCATGAGTCGCTCGCGTTGCTGGAAGTAGGAGCACAGTGCGCCGAATGACAGCGCATCGTGGAGCGACTGCACCGGAGCGGCGGTGCGCAGTTCCATTTCGGCTTCGCGGAGAGTCGCCACCACGGTCATGTGCCGGCGCTGCATGAGGCGAACTGCGGTGAGAAGATGGGCGGAATCCTCCGTGCGCAGGTTGCTGAGAAAAATAATCAGCGCCCGGCGCTTCTGCCGCGCCATGACGCGCTCGGCAGCTTCGATGAAATCGCTCGGTTCGTTGGAGGTCTCATAGTCGTAGAGATGGTTCAGCAACTTCGGCATGGAAGCCGCGCCTTTGACGGGCTTGAGCCAGCGCTGCACGCCTCCAAAACCGATGACGCCTACTTCGTCCCCCTGACGCAGCGCAATGAAGGAAATCAGAAGCATGGCGTTCAGGCAGTGATCGAACTGGCTCAACTCACCATCCATCGCGCGCATTCGACGGCCGCAATCTGGCACCAGAATGATGGTCTGGTTCTTCTGGCTTTCGTAATCGCGACTGATCAATGTCTGTCGTCGCGACGTGGCTTTCCAGTCGATGCGCGACAGGACATCGCCATCTTGATAGTCGCGCAGTTGATGGAACTCGAGTGTGGCTCCCGCCCGGCGTTTGCGGACGATTCCCATCTGCTCTTCGCGATTGGCCGTGGCTAAAAGAGCGAAGCGCACCACGGGTTCGTAGTTTGGATAGCAACGGGCTTCGCTCTCGCCTGCCACGCGATGAAGCTTCTCCCACAGACCAAAACGTGAGGTCGCGAGCAGATGCGCTGCTGAAAATTTCTGCGCGCCGCGCCGGGTAAAGTGCAGGTCGTAAGCGATGTGAGTGACTTCATGGGATGGCAGCACGCCGCGCCACGGAAGATCATCAGCCTCCGACCACGGTGGGATGCCGTCGTGAAATCGGATCAGCACTGGGCGCGCCAGGTCATGCTCCAGCGAGAGCGTAACAGCGCCGCGCATTCCGAGAGCGAAGCGGGCAGGAGCCGAGCGCTTCGCTCTGATCACACCCCGGCGCGGAAGCATCGCGATGTCCACTAGTGTGATGATCAGCAGCGCGCCACCGACGACGATCCAGCCGGTTAAAAGCTGGGGCCAGATCGAAGCGATGATTCCCAGCAGAGTCCAGACTCCGGTGAGGATCAGCAGTCGATGGGTGGGACGCATGAGCGGCTAAGACCGGGGCGCCTCGACGGAACGAATGACAGAGTCCAGGACTTGATCGACGGATTGTCCGCTGATCGAGACTTCTGGCGCGAGTTGGATGCGATGTCGCAAGACAGGCAGCGCGACTCGTTTCACATCGCCTGGCGTGATGAACATGCGTCCTTCTAGCAAAGCGCAGGCCTTGGCGGTGCGCACCAGGCTGATGGCTCCGCGTGTTCCTGCGCCGAGAGAAATCGCGCTGTTCAGTCGCGTAGCGCGCGTGAGGTTCACGGCGTAGTTCACGACGGAGTCCACTGCATCCACGGCGGCGGCTTCGATTTGCGCTGCGATGATGTCATCGGGCTGGCAAATCTGTGCAACCTCCGTCGGCGAAAGACCGCGGCCCGCAGCGGCGGACGAAACGGCTTTTACAATCTGAGCCTCGTGATTGGTTGACGGATAGTCGATCAGGACCTTCATCAGAAAGCGATCGAGTTGCGCCTCGGGCAGGGGATAGGTGCCATCGTGCTCGATCGGATTTTGCGTGGCGAACGTCATGAAGGGCGGCGCGAGCACGTGCGTCTCGCCATCGATGGTGACTTGCGCCTCCTGCATGACTTCGAGCAGCGCCGACTGCGTCTTGGCTGGTGCGCGATTGATCTCGTCGGCAAGGAGAAGCTGGGCGAACACCGGTCCGCGCCGCACGCGAAAGGTCTGGCTGGCGAGATCGAAAAGTGTGTGACCCGTGACATCCGTCGGCATCAGGTCCGGCGTGAACTGAATGCGGCGGAATGATCCGCCAAAGGTGCGCGAGAGCGCGAGAACCAGATGCGTCTTGCCGAGTCCGGGCTTGCCTTCGAGCAGCACGTGACCACCGGCCAGCAAGGCGGCAAGCACTTGATGGATCACTTCATCCTGGCCAATGAAGACCTGGCCGACGGCATCACGAATGCGCTGGAAGATTTCGGTCGAGCGCGGCGCTTGAACTGCTAGCGGTGGCGGCGCATATTCTGATGATGACAATGACTGTGGGTCTGTGGTGGTTTCGTTCATGATAAAGATTGTCTGAGCGTTTGAAGATCGTGCAGCAAGCGCACGAGCTGATGATTCTGTCCTGGCGGATGGGCTGCGAGCGCGGTCTGAACGCGTTCCTTGGAGAGGCCGCTTTGGCTGGCAAGCAGCAATATGACTCCGTCGGTTCCCCCGCTTGCCACTTGGGGAAACTTCTGCCGGAATCGGGAGCGCACGGCTTCGGCGGCTGATGTCAGCAGCAAGTCACCGCGCCGCAGGCGGAAGAAGAACTTGCCGAGTGCTGAGACGTGATCGGTGAAATGCCTGGTCTCGCTGAGTTCCACCGGCATGATGGGCCCAAAGCGTCGTCCGTTTTTCCACAGCCAGACGGCGATGAAAAAGACCAGTCCGGCAAGTGGCATCCAGGCCCGCTGCCAGAGCAGTGACCAGAAACTTCCGGTCATGGCGACCACGAATCGCACATCTTTGATAGCGTGCCGGCCTTCCCCAGCCAGCGCTACAAGCCACGCGGCGTGATCGTTGCTACCGAGGTTTCGATTGCGCAGTGGGCTGGCGTGATTGAGCAGCGTGACGCGGCCCGCACCGTAGGGCAGGCTTAGGATTTCGTGTTCCTTTTCACCTTGGGTGGTCCACTCTTTTCGGCGCAGTGGATGGCCCAGAGTGAAGGTGAGATCGTCTGACACTTCAACCGCGTAAGTTTTGCCGTTCCATTTGAGATTCTTCTTTACCACAGCCTGGCCGACGTGCGCCTCATTCTTTTCTTTCTTCGTTTTGCCGAGGTCCATATTCTTGGCGATGTTCTTCGCATGATGACTGACCAGTTCTACATCGAGTTTGGTCAGGATGGGATCTCGCTTGTCATCGGCTTCTGCACTACTGACAAATTCAAAGCGGTCCGACCAGTCGTTGTAAGGCAAGGATCCGGCAACGGAATAGACCAAATGACCGCCTTCGCTGACCCAACTGAGTAATTGTTTGGCGCGGCCTTCGGGAATCCCAGCCTCGCTGGAAGTGAAAATGATTCCATCTTCCGCCTCTGGCAGTTTTCCAAGTGTGGGACTGCGCTCGGTGCTGTGACCGTTTTCCTTGAGCAGCATCTCCGCAGCCAGGAAGGGATTGATCCGCGCTTTGCCCTTGTAGCCCAGGTTTTTTTCCACTTCCTCCCAATGTCCGTCGCAACTGGCTATGAATGGCAATAAAATGAAAAGCGTGACTGCTGATGCTGTGACGAGGGGACGCTCCGATGAATTTGCGGACTGAAACGGCCAATCGGCACAGAGCTGCTCGAACTCACTGTCACCAGAAATGGCGCTGGCGTAGGCCACGCTGATCCACGCGTTGGTGAGCTTGGAAAAATAGCCTGTCATTTGCCGTTCGCCAACACGCCGGACGTGATCATGACAATCGTCTTCAGTATCGCTGTCGCGTATCGGAAGCCGGTGGCGTTCGACAAGTTTCGACAAGGCGCCGCGATACAGCAGGCTCAAGGCTTCGCGCGTTTCCCCGGCTTTCCAAAGCTCGCGCGCGGACGCAACGACGTCATCCGGCAGACTGTCGCGGTCGATGTCCATGCCCATGACCCTGCGTGGACCCTTGGTCTGTTTGGCAATTTTAGGTTTCAAGTGCGGCAGACCGAGCAGGTGGCGATTACGCATGAGGAAGATGACCAGGAGCACGATGATGGCTGCCAGAACGAGCCAGAAGATGATATAAGATAGGATCTGGAACACGTTAAAGTCGAGGTTCAGCTTTGACTCGCCAGGCACCCATTCTTTCTTTTTGCGCGTGTGAACCTTGAACTCCGGCTGTTGCAGAATTTTCGCAGCAGCCTTGTTTGCCGCCTGATTTTCTTCTGCATCTCTGCGGGAGGCCTTCGATTTGACGGCCGTTTCTTTTACTGAAGGAACCGGCTCGGCATTCTCGGCCGTCGCGCAGAGCGGGAGCATGAACGTCAGCACAGCGACAGAGCCCGCGATCAGACCGCGAAGGCGCGTAGCGAGCCGCCGAAACGCAAGCTCTACATCCCAGCCCTCGAGACGTGTTCGGCAGTTCAGATATAATCCGAACCCAGCGCCGACATAGAACGGCTCAACCAGTGTGACGGCGAAAAGGTAGCAAGCATTGAGCCACCAGTAGTAAGCGGGTTGAATGACGAAGTCGGATGCATCTTGAAACGTGAACAGCTCGGCCCAGTCAGGCGACACGGACGCGGGAACGAAGTCTGCAGTGAGGGCCATGAGTCCCAGAAACACGGCGATTTCCAGCTTCACAAAGACCCACGATGCGGAGGCTCCCGATCCTCCGCCATCGCTGGCGAGTGCGGCGATTCGCGTGCGCATGGCCTTGCCCTTCTGGCCCTCGAGAATAATCACGGGCAGTGCCAAACTGCGGATCAGCGAGAGCCTGCGCAGGGCGAGAGCGGAAAACAAATCCCGGCTCCAGAGTCGCGGCCATGCCTTCCACGTTTCACGAAATCCAGGCCGCACGCCGAAGGCTGCCTTGCTGATGAAGAATAGCGGCACGCGATCATAGAGCGGCTTGAGCCACCAGATGACGAATGAAAACCAAAGGGGTGCGTTGTGCATCACAGCGATGATGACGAGCCAGACCGGCAATACGGTCGTGGCCCACAACGCCATCAGTTGACCGAAGTCACGCCGCACCAGTGAACAACCGAGATCGACCGCCTCCCACGGCTCGCGAGGCCGGAGGGCGACGGTCACGTCTTCAAGTTTCATCCGCCACCCTCCTTCCGCAGAAGACCAGATAACTGA
>JANNQW010000257.1:0-4216 GCA_031400955.1 Verrucomicrobiota bacterium | reverse complement strand
GATTTTGTCTGGTTGAAACAGCATGTCGGCGACACGGATGTGCGTCTGGCGGACATCAGCGCGGAGATGGGCGGACTCGCCATCCAAGGGCCGAAGAGCCGTGAAGTCCTGCGGGCTGTGCTCGGTGAAAGCGCCGCATATCCTGAGCGCAACACCATCCACATCAGCACCAGCAGTGAAGGCGTGCTCTATCTCTGCGGCACCGGATACACGGGTGAAGAGGGCTTTGAATTTTTTGCACCTGCAGTGACGATCACGGATTGGTTTGAGAAATTCGTGAACGCGGCGAGGGAGCAGGGAGGGATGCCAGTCGGACTGGGCGCGCGTGATACCTTGCGATTGGAGATGGGTTATCCGCTGAATGGAAATGATCTGTCGCCGGAGAAAACGCCGTTGGAAGGCGGGCTCGGGTTCTTTGTGGATTTCGAGAAGGGCGATTTCATCGGGCGGGAAGTGCTCGTGAAGCAAAAAGCCGAAGGAGTGGCCGTGAAGCTCACCGGTTTCCGCATGACCGCACCCAGTCCGCCGCCACGTGCGCATTATCCGGTTTGCATCAACGGAGAAGTCATCGGCGAGACGTGCAGTGGCGGATTGTCGCCCAGTCTTGCTCAAGGCATCGGCATGGCTTATCTGCCCCTGGCGTTTTCCAAACCGGGCGGCGACCTTGAAATCGAAATTCGTGGCAGGCGATATCCTGCCGAAACCGTTAAGAAACCTTTCTACCGCAAACCCAGCAACTGACATGAGCAACGTCCCTGACCATCTTCGCTATCGTGACTCCCACGAGTGGATCGATCCCCAGACCGGCGCCGTCGGCATCACCGACCACGCGCAGCACGAACTGACCGATGTCGTCTTTGTCGAGCCGCCGAAAATTGGCGCTCAGGTCTTAGCGGGCGATCAGGTCGCCGTTGTGGAGTCCGTGAAGGCCGCGAGTGACATTTATTCACCTGTCAGCGGTGAAGTCGTCGAGATTAATGAGGACCTCGCAAGCGAGCCTGCGCTGATCAATACCGATCCGTTCGGCCGGGGTTGGATTTTCAAAATCAAGACCGGCAACGCCACGGAACTCGACGAGTTGATGGACGCCGCCGCGTATCGTCAGCACATTGCCTGATCCGCAGCACAGACAAAGCAATGCCGGACACCACATCCTTCGCGCGCAGGCACATCGGACCCACACCCGTCGAAGCCGCGGAAATGCTGCGCGCCACGACGTGCGGCAGCATGAGCGAACTGATGGACCAGGTGGTGCCGGATGCGATCCGGAAGCGGGAGCCGCTGAAACTGCCGGAAGCGCTCACCGAAGAGCAGGCCCTGGCGCGATTGAAGAGCATCATGACAAAGAACCGCGTCGTGCGTTCTTTCATCGGTCTGGGTTATCACGACACATTCACGCCGCCGGTTATTCAGCGGAATATCCTTGAGAATCCGGGCTGGTATACCGCTTACACGCCCTATCAGGCAGAGATTTCGCAGGGCCGATTGGAGGCGCTGCTAAATTTTCAGACGATGATTTGTGATCTCACGGGTCTCGATGTGGCGAATGCCTCGCTGCTCGATGAAGGCACGGCCGCTGCGGAAGCCTGTGCCATGGCGCTGGGCGGTAAAGCTGGATCTAACCTCATCATCGTCTCTGACAAAGTTCATCCGCATGTGCTGGACGTGATCATCACGCGTATGGAACCGCTGGGTGTAACCGCGCGCAGCATGGATTTGAACCAGTTTAAGCTGGATGCAGAAGAGCACAAAGGACTCGCGGCGGTTATCGCTGCTTATCCCGACACATTGGGCGTCATCCATGATTTCAGCGGCGTGGCTGCTGAGGTTCACAAGGCGGGCGCGTTGTTCGTTGTCTGTGCCGACTTGTTGGCGCTGACGCTGTTGAAACCTCCGGGCGAGTTTGGTGCGGACATTTGCATTGGCAATTCCCAGCGCTTCGGAGTGCCGTTGGGTTTCGGCGGACCGCACGCCGCATTCATGTCGGTGAAGGATTCGTTGAAGCGCCGTATACCGGGACGGCTCGTGGGAGTGTCCAAGGATGTGCACGGCCATGCCGGTTATCGTTTATCGCTGCAAACTCGCGAACAGCACATCCGCCGTGAGAAGGCCACAAGCAACATCTGCACGGCACAGGTGCTGCTGGCGGTCATGGCGGGCATGTATGCGGTGTGGCACGGGCCGGAGGGTCTGCTGGCCATCGCTGGTCGTGTTCATGGCGCGGCTGCTTGGCTCGCGACTGAGCTGAAAAAGGCGGGTCTGGCGCTCGCGGGAGATAACTTTTTTGATACGATCACCGTTTGCGTGAAGAGCGCAGATGAAGTGGTGAGCAAAGCGCTCGAGTCCGGCATCAACCTTCGTAAAGTCGACGCGCAGCAGGTTTGCATCGCATTGGATGAGCGTGTCACGGATGATGAGCTTCGCGCGGTGCTTGCGGCATTTACCAATCAGAGGTCGGAAGTCAGAGGTCGGAAGTCAGAGATCGGTTTCGACAAGAAATTCGGTAGGCTCTCGGGATACCTCACGCACTCCGTCTTCAACCGTCATCACACCGAGACGGAAATGATGCGCTACCTGCGGCGGCTGGAGCAGCGCGACATCGCGCTGAACCGTTCAATGATTCCGCTTGGCTCCTGCACCATGAAGCTCAATGCCGCTGCGGAGATGATGCCTATGAGCTGGCCTGAAGCGAATGCCCTGCATCCCTTCTGTCCGGCGGATCAGAGCGCGGGTTATCGAGCAATGTTCGCGGAGCTGGAATCCTGGCTCGCGGAATGCACCGGTTTCGCCGCCGTCTCCCTCCAGCCCAACGCTGGTTCGCAGGGCGAATATGCCGGCCTGCTGGCCATCCGTCATTTTCACCGCGCGCGCGGTGATGGGCATCGCGATGTCTGTCTGATTCCCGTTTCCGCGCACGGCACCAATCCCGCGAGCGCGGTCATGGCGGGGTTCAAGGTGGTCGCGGTCGCATGCGATGAGCACGGCAACATTCGGTTCGATGATCTCAAGACGAAGGCGGAGGAATATGCGGCCAGCCTGGCCGCGCTCATGGTCACTTATCCGAGCACGCACGGTGTCTTTGAAGAAGGCATCGAGGAAATCTGCATGATGATTCACAGCCACGGCGGGCAGGTATACATGGACGGGGCCAATCTGAACGCGCAACTCGGCCTCACTTCGCCGGGCCTCATTGGCGCAGATGTGTGTCATTTGAATTTACACAAAACATTCTGCATTCCGCACGGCGGAGGCGGCCCGGGTGTCGGCCCCATCGGAGTGGCTCAGCATCTGGTTCCGTTCCTGCCCGGACATGGAACTTTTGAAGCATCTAAACATTCCGGCATGGTCTGCTCCGCGCCCTGGGGGAGCGCCAGCATCTGCACGATCTCATGGATGTATCTGGCGATGATGGGTCGCGATGTGGTGCAGAGCACCCAGTTTGCGATCTTGAACGCCAACTACATTGCGCGAAAGCTCGGACCTTATTTTCCTGTGCTCTACACCGGCCGCAACGGCCACATCGCGCATGAATGCATTCTGGACCTGCGACACTTTAAGTCGGTGACGGTCGAAGACGTGGCCAAGCGGCTCATGGACTTTGGATTCCACGCGCCGACCATGAGCTGGCCGGTCGTGGGCACGCTGATGGTCGAACCCACGGAGAGCGAGAGCAAAGTTGAACTGGACCGTTTCATTGAAGCCATGATCGAGATTCACGGCGAGATCGAGTCGGTCGAGACCGGTCTGATGGATCCTGCAAACAACGTGTTGAAACGCGCACCGCACACTGCTGAGGATCTGTTGCGCGAGCAATGGGACCGGCCTTACACACGCGAGGAGGCAGCGTTCCCTCTCGATTGGGTCAAGGCCGATAAATACTGGCCACCGGTCGGCCGGATCGACAATGTGTACGGAGACCGCAACCTGGTGTGCACCTGCGAGGGGATGGAATCTTATGCAAGTTAATTGGGAGAATTGGCAACCCACGATCCGCGCGACTCTGATGTTCGTGCGTGATGGAGATCGTGTGCTGCTCATTCGCAAGAAACGTGGCTTCGGCATGGGCAAGATCAACGGTCCCGGAGGCAAGCTGGATCCCGGTGAAACGGAGCACGAGTGCGCCGTGCGTGAAACGATGGAGGAGCTCGGCGTGATGGCCCACGATGCGGTGAAGCGCGGGGAGTTGTGGTTTCAGTTTGTGGACGGACTCGCGATG
>JANNQW010000256.1:0-2147 GCA_031400955.1 Verrucomicrobiota bacterium | reverse complement strand
CACAAAATTTAATAACTCTTTTCATAAATTTATACCTTTAAGGAGGATTCAAAAATGACACATTTAATTAAAGTTTCATTAGCAATAATGATATTTTTAGTTTCATTTGTATATGCTCAACCTGTTGTAAATGAGCATAGTATTAAGTTTGAAAGCGCAAAGCGTCGAGAGGTGTGAATACGATCTCGCCAGGCACGCCCGGAGGCACGGGGTCTCCCGTTTGGGGATTGATGATCTCGACCAGTGCCAGGTCGGGATACAAATGAAAACCGCTGGCGCCCTCGTGCGGCATGGTGGGGCATTCAGGGAATGCCATCTTGGCCTCGGTGAAGGCATAGGTGCTGATGATGTGGACGCCCAGTGAACCCAGTTGCGAGCACAATGAGCGAAGCTTGCTTCGCAGTCCCGGAGGAACTTTTTCGCCGCCGAGGACCACTCGCTTGATGTCGGGCCATTCGCGCTTCTCGGCGACGGCCTGCTGCAGGACGTGGTAGATGAAGGTGGGCATGCCGATGATGACATCCGGACGCGTGCGTTCGATCATGGTGATGTTGCCATCGGTGCCGAGCGATTTCCCACCGCCGGTGGAGAGCATGAAAGTGCCGAAGCCGAGCCCGGCATAGTGTGCCTGCCAGAAGCCGAGATGCGGTGCATAGGGAAACAGGTTCACATGCCGGTAGGCGTGATCCGAGCGACCGACCTCCATCAGTCGACGTCCGCTGATCTCGAGGTTCGCCAGATCGTGCTTCGTGTAGAGAAACGGAACCGGCTCACTGCTGCGACCCGTGGTGCTGGTGAGCAGAATCGGGCGGAACTCGGCCTCGAGCTTTTCCCGCGCATGGGCGCGACCGTGCAGCAAAGCGTCGACGATCACCCGGGGCTCGCGCATGAGCGCGCGCTGGCTGGGTTGCAGCACGAAGTCACGCAGACGCTCGCGCGATACCGTGAGATCAGACTTGTCCGTGAAGGGCACGCGACTCCAATCGTTCCACGTGCGAAGGTCATCGGGTCGGATGCCGTGTTCGTCGAATACTCGGCGGTAATGCGCAGAGAAGGGAAGAACACGGCGCTTCAAGAACTCGCGGAGGCGGCGGAGTTGCCAGACCTCCCAGAATTCAGGCTGGGCCGCGTCCCATAGCGGAGATGAGAGGAGAGATTTCATGGTTGGAAGTTCTGCCATTCTTAGTGGGAGCTATCAGCGCGCGGATGAGGGGTAAAGCCTCTTCGGTCGCCCGGCGGCCGGCTTCGATGTAGGTGTTGAAGTTGTGAAAATCGTGCCATTTGGATTCACCGAAAAACGGATGGATCACCACATCAGCGCTGGCGGATTCCTCGGCCATGAGTCGGATTTGCGCAGTGGTCAGGCAGCGCTTGAACGTGTCGAGCACATTCCCGTAAGCGAACAGGTTCACCCGTTTCATGACGGCCTCCCAAGCACGGCCAAACACGGATTCCGGTGCCTCTGGCGGCATGGGAAAGGACTTGAGTTGGCGAGAGGCAATATCGCTGGCGGTGGGCATGACATTGATGGCGATGATGTGATCGAGGGGTGTCAGCCTTTTCAGTAAGCTGACGGGCAGCGGCTGCGCGGGGCCGCCATCGACATAGCGACTTCCGTGCAATGGCACTGGGGCGCAAATCCCTGGTATGGCGCAACTGGCATGCACCGCAGCCGCGACGGGGGTGCTCGCGGGCAGCACCTCGCTGGATACGGTGTCGAGATTCGTGGCCACGATGAACATCTTCCGGTGAAGTTGCGAGATCGTCATGTCGCCGAGCGTCCGTTCGAGATGCTTACGCACCTTGTCACCGCGAAGCAAGCCCTTGGTTGGGAGCAGTGCGGGGTCGATCAGCCGTAGCAGGGTGCGCCGATCTTTCATCTCGGCGGCGAGATCGGCGAGTCCATTTCCGTTGATCCCAGCCGCCCAAAGCGCACCCACATAAGCCCCCATACTACTGCCGATGATTGCCGCGATGGGGATACCGGCTTCCTCCAGAACCTGGATGGCGCCAACGTGGGCCAAGCCACGGGCTCCGCCGCAGGAGAGAACCAATCCGATGCGCGGCGGGGCGGGTGACTCGATGCTAGCATCCGTAAAACGTCGAAACCAAGAATCAAAAGCCAGCCACGACAGGCGGAATCGATT
>JANNQW010000255.1:0-18622 GCA_031400955.1 Verrucomicrobiota bacterium | reverse complement strand
CGTTCGTTGGAGGCTCCGGCCATGATTGCGGAACAGGTGGCGGCCCATGCCGAAGTTGTCCGTTTGTATGCGCGCTGGGAGGAATTGGAGGCGATGAGGATGCAGTCTCTTGATGAAAACTGACACGATAAAGAGTGTCGTGATTCCGCGTGGAACGACGGCACTCCTGCCGTCGCTGAGATCGCTCACTCAACATGCTGCCACTGATCAAATATCACGGCCTGACCGCGCGGCGTTCCATCATCATCTGCCAGGTTCCACACGATGGCGTTGGCAATGCGGAAGCGCCGGCCTGATTTTGCGATGCGCAGGCCTGAGTAATCATGGATGAAACCTTTTTCAGTAACCTCTGCCAGCAGGCGCGCGCGTTCCGCGCGGTCAGGTAGCTCCGCTGACTTGCGCGAGGGCAGGGAGGTGAATTCAGTCCAGGTCATCTCGAATAAATCGAGCGCGGCTTTGTTGGCATAGTAAAATACGGGATCATCCGCTGTGTCGTGCGATGCCACAACGAAGGGTGCTTGGAAAATCCAACGCGCGGCCTCGGTGTCGTTCAAGACGGGATCGCATAATTCTCTTCCCGTGAGCCGTCGCAGACTGTCCCGGAGCACGCGCACATGATCCGCGAGAAACCTGTTCGATTCAGAGGGTGCGAATGATAATGACGGCATGGGTTGTATTCATGCACCAGCGCCTTCATTTTGACAAATGCCTGTGTTCTGGTAGAAGCTGCGCACCCTCACATCAACCGTCCGCTTCCCCAAAACACCATGAGTCAAAATTCCTCCAAGAAAATCATCAACGATCCCCTCAAGTGTGCCGATGATCTGTTTGACGGCCTGATCCTGGCTTATGACGGCAAGGCTCGCAAAGTCGGCAAGCGTAGCATCGTGATGAATGATCTGCGGCCCAACGCGCCCGCACTTCTCGTGGGCGGTGGAGCCGGTCATGAGCCGATCTATCACGGCCTCGTCGGCAAAGGAATGGCCGATGGTGCCGCGTGTGGCGACATCTTCGCCGCGCCGCCTCCAGATATCGTTCTCGAAGCCACGCAGGCGGTGAATCGTGGGAAGGGTGTGCTTTATCTCTACGGCAACTACGCGGGCGATGTCATGAACTTCGACATTGGTGCGGAACTCGCCGCTGAAGAAGGCGTCATCGTGAAGACGGTGATCATTGCTGATGACGTGGCGTCAGCACCGCCGTCAAAAAGGAATCAGCGTCGTGGTGTCGCGGGACTGGTGCCCATCGTGAAACTCGCCGGCGCCGCAGCCACGCAAGTGGACACCTTGGATGAACTGGTGCGCATCGCGCAGAAAGCCTGCGATAACACCCGCAGCGTTGGCGTCTCCACCAAGCCCGGCAGCATTCCCGCCACCGGCGCACCGACCTTCGAGCTGGCCGATGACGTGATCGGTCTGGGCATGGGCATCCACGGCGAGAAGGGGATCGGCTTGATCCCGATGTGCACGGCGAATGAACTTGCCCCTAAAATGCTCGATCTCATTTTCGGCGATGATCTGGTCTTGAACGCCGGCGATGAGATCGTCTTTTTCGTCAACAGTCTCGGCAGCACCCACATGATGGAGCTGCTGATCCTGCTCAAGGCTGCGCGGCCGATTCTCGAAGGTCGCGGGCTGATAATTCATCAGACCATCGTGGACAACATCGTCACCTGTCAGGAAATGGCCGGTGTGAGCTTCAGCATCACGAAGCTGGATGCAGAGTTGAAGAAACTTTGGGATCTGCCCTGCGAGAGTGTGGGGTATACGAAATTGTAAGGGAAACGTAGCTCGCGATTCGCATTCACTGGATCGGCTCCAAATAATACATGCCTGTTGTCATCGCGCAGGCGTTGTCCATCGGCATGCGCTTGAGCGCGTGCTTCTCGCCCCATGAATCTGAGTAAAGAATTTCACTCGTCTTTGGGTTGTAGCCGATGATGAGGCGCATGTGCCCCGCATTTTGCTGTGGGATATCAGCCTCTTTGTAGAGGCCGAGTTCGACGCTCCACATCACGGGTATCCCTTTGTTGATGGTCTCAGTGACCAGGCGAACGAACTTGGTGTAAGAGGCCTTGGTTGGGCTGGCTTTGCTTTCCTTGAGTGATTCGGGATCAAAGCTCGCATAAATCGCACCAAGGTCGATCACGTGCCCGCCTCCGATGGTGATTTCCCGCTTCTTATTCTTTTTTGCGACACGGTTGTAATCGGCTATCATGCGCTGAAATTCATCATATTTCCAGGCTTGAAGCTCTCGAATGTGGATTTGGAGCCGGCCGGTGAGTGTTTTCAGATTTTCGACCATCTTGGCAGGGCTGGTGCCACCACCTGAGGAAGTATCGGCGACGGCAGCCATTTCGTGCTGGTCCACACTGAGTCCGAGGTAACGGAAAACGCGTTCGGCGGTGGCGACGACGCAATAGCCCTTTGGTCCCTGGTCAACCATGGGGACGTTATTGATGAAGATGTCGCCGTTGGATTCCTTGGTGAGGTTTTTCGTGAGGGAAGCCTTGGAGACGGGTTTGTTGCCAACGGTGGGGGAGCTTCCGATCATCAGACGTTTTGGGATGGGAGCGACGCGCAGGCGGATGAATTCGGCGCGAAAATCCTTGTCGGGCATCTTCTTCTGAAAGCTGTATTCCAAGAGATAGGCGGTGGGCGGCTTGCTCCACAGGAAGCCAATGGCTTTCACGGCGCTGGCGGCGTCCTTGCCGCGATCGACGGGCTTCACACCGAGGTGTGCGGTGAGGATGTCTTTAATGTTCGAGACTTGCTTTTCAAATTCTGCGAGGCTGGAGGGGTCGCTCGCGCTGTCTCCGCGGTTGTAGAGCGAGATGCTGGTGGCGGCGAGTTTTCCGTTTTTGAAGTCGGAGTTGGCTTCGAGGACTTTGAGTTCGTTATTGAAGAGTTGATACCCTTTTCCGAAAAAGCGGGCTCTGGATTTTTCCTGATCAAGCCATTGCAGACCCATGGTCTGAAATTTTTGTTCAAGCTGTTCAGGGGTGGTATCCCAGAGGGTGTCGCTGGCGATCAGTTCATCAAGCGAGCGCACGGTGCTCTTTTGGGTTTGGGCGATGGCCGTGGAGCTAAATAAAACGCCGAAAGTAAGCAGGGTGAGAATGTGAAATTTCATGAGTTAGGTCTAATAAGGATGGGAGTGGCGTTTCTTTAACGACCGTTGCAATTAGAAGAATGGGGGCATAGAAAATCGTCAACAGCGAGGTTGCGGCTTTTCATTGCCGGGTTTCCATTTGATGCTGCAACCATTGCTCGGGTGCTGGGGCGAAAGGGGAGGCAGCTTGGCCAGCATGGCGGTGACGGCGGATGCCAGGCTGGCTCCGGTGACGGGTTTGCCGTTGCTCGGACGCGAGTCATCGAACTGACCGCAATAAGTCAGCTTCATGCTGTCATCGAACAAGTAAAAATCAGGCGTGCAGGCCGCGAAGTAGGAGTGCGCGACAGCCTGTGTGTCATCATAGAGATAAGGGAATGACCAGTGGTGAGTCTGCTGCATTTCACGCATTTTTTCCGGGCTGTCGGCGGGGTAACGTGAGACATCGTTGGAATTGATCCCGACGAATCCCACTCCCTTCGCGATGCAAGTGTCCGCAAAATCGGCCAGAGCCGAGGCCAGATGGACGACGAAGGGGCAGTGATTGCACAGGAACGCGACGACCAAACCCTTAGGCCCCCTGACTTCATTGAGTGAGAGCAGTTGGCCGGAAGAATTAGGCAAAGTGAAAGCAGGGCCCGGAGAACCGGGTGGCAGGGTGCGGGTGGAGGCGACTTCAGCCATGCCTCTCAGTAGGGTCGCTGGGTGCGCAGGTCAACTCCCTGGCCCAGATTTGGCTTATCAGGCTGTTGAAAAAGGACGTGTCGGGGCTGCCAGCCCTCGGATGGTGAAAACCCCTCAAAATCGTGTGAAGGAGAAACGTGAGGGCTGGCAGTCCACAACGCCTTTGGCAAGTCTGTCTCCCATGCATTTTTTAACAGCCTGCAAGGATGTGTGCTCTTCTAGCAACTCATTTTTTCACAAAAAAAGGCTGGCATTTCCAGAATTACTTAATACTATTAAGTAGTCTGTAATTACAAATTAATTAGCTATGAAAACGTTCTGCTGGCTTATCTCGATGTTCTGTCTCAGCACCGCCGTGTTGGCGCAGAACTATCAGTATCAATATCCTTCGGACCCTTACAGTTCGACGCCCAAGCCCCAATCAAACTACCGGGCACCATCGGCTTACTCAGGCGGTGGCGGCTACGACAAGCTGCTCACTTACGGCAGTCTGGAGGCGCGCTACAATTACTACAATTTCAATGCCGACTATCTGGATAACTCGAGCGGCTTTTCCGTCGGTCTGCGCGCTCCTTTGTTCAAGCCGCTTTTTTTGACCTTTGGTCTGAACTGGATGGAAGGCACCAATCAGATTCAACAATCATTTAATCTCACGACACTCTTGGGCGGGGTGGGTGCTTACATACCGCTGACTTCGCGCTTCCATCTCTTCGGCGAGGTGGGCATGCGTTTTGATATTTCCGACGGTGAGTTGAGTAGTTTGAATCCTGACAGCTTTGCCGTTTACATGCGTCCAGGCTTGAGGTTCGCCGCAACTGAAAAATGGGAACTCGCCGCCAGCGTACTGTTCTCCACGACCGATAATCTCGACCAGAACGTCGTGGAAATTAACAGTTACTACGCCCTGCTTTCGGTTCTAGATCTTGGACTCGGTGTTGATTTCGCCTCCGACGTCAACACCTACCACGCGGGATTACGGCTGCGCTGGTGAAGTATGTTTGTCTGGTCACGGCTTTCCTCCTCGCAATGGACTGATTCTTGGGAAGAGCGATTTTCCGGACACAGCGGCGCGGTGATCACGCACATCCCGGGACGGAAAACGATTCGTGTTGACCTATATTGCGCAGAGAAGAGAGAGGCGAGCTCCGTTCAGCGCCAGTTTGGCGGCACAGTCCGTCCTGTTCGCCCGCGCAATTGGGCTGCGCTCCGACCGGAATTGCCGCCGCCCGTCGTGGTGAGGGATGCGCTGATCGTCAGTGCAGACTCCGATAAAAAAAAGCTAGCACTGCTGGCGAAAGCGCATCCCCGGCGTTCGATCATCAGTATCCCTCCGGACATGGCCTTCGGCACCGGTCATCACGCAACCACCGCCAGTGTGCTTCGCCTGTTAGTGGACTTCTCGAAGTCACAAAAAGGCGGGGCGTGGACGCTGTGTGATCTTGGGACGGGAAGCGGCGTTCTGGCTATCGCCGCCGCGAAACTCGGCGCGACGGATATCTTTGGATGCGACTTCGATCCCCACGCCGTGCGCGTCGCCCTGCACAATGTGAAACGCAACTGCGTAACTGGTGTTTGCATCGAGGAGGCTGACGTGCTGCGCTGGAAGTCCGGCCAGCGCTACGACTGCGTTGCGGCGAACTTGTTCAGCGATGTCTTAATCGCCGCTTTTCCAAAAATTGTCCGCATTACGAAGCCTGGTGGAACTGTGCTGGTATCCGGCATCTTGAAATCACAATCCGAAGAATGTCTCCGCGCCGGGGAGAAGGCCGGCCTCAAGTTCGATATTGTCATCACGAAAGGCAAGTGGGTGACGGCGCGGGGCAGCCGGTAAGATTCCACCATTTGATTCGAGCTACTGTTCACACAGCTTATTGCTCATAAGCTGGCCATGAAGGGCAGGGGAAACAATGTCACACAAGGGAGCGCGGCAGGCTCGCCCGTGCATTCCCGAGCAAACACGAGCGAGACTGTCGCGCTCCCTTTATAAACCGTAAATCAAAAAGGCTTAGCAAAGCACACAGAACTGCCGCATATAAAGCGGAGCCGGGACAAAAAACAATTTTATTGGTGTTCCAGCTGTTAGGCCACTTCGGACGCTTCACTGACTATGCCTGCAAGTTTCATCGAAGAGATCATCTTAAGACCGATATTTGAATTGGTCTTCCATTTTGTTGCTTACAACGTGGGAAGCGTGGTCGTGCCGATTATCTCGTTTGGCCGCTGGAAGTGCGATCGGTTGTTGCGAGATGTGCCGAAGAAGAAGATCAGATGGGGCGGCCTTTTTCATTTGCGAGGACAACAGATTTACCTGACTGCGGACGCGACGGCACTTGTTGGACTGCTGTTTTCTGGTCTGATCGTCGCATTGACTTTATGGTGGCATTTCAGAGGATGAAATATACCTGGTTGCAATGCTCTGCATCTCTAGTCCGCTTTTTGGATGGCCTGCAGCCTCTGGGCAAGCCCTGTTCTTAGTATATGAGCTGTTCACCGGTGGATCCGTGCTGATCTGAAGCGTTCTGCAAGTGCAAGCCTTCAGGAAATAAAAGCCGGAACCGCGCTGCGGCTCACTCTTCCATGAGCTTTAACATCAAGCGGCGCACGATCTGGCGGCGCGGGAGGTTGTGCGTGCGCTCGAAGGATTCATCAAGGTTGCGGAGAACCCGCGCGATGATGGTCTCCACGCTGGCAGGCTGGTGGATGATTTCTTCCATGGAGGGATTCGCCGCGGGATGGTGCTTGGTCACGTCCTCGGCGAGCATAAAGCGGCCGCGATTGAAACAATCGACGAGCCAGATTTCATCACCTTCTTCGATGCGTGCGAGAAAATGCCCTGGGAAATTACAGCCTTGGATGCGCAGTCCGAGGCGCTGGCCGGTCAGCATGTAGATTGCGCAAAGCGAGATCGGATTGCCCACGCCGTTGGCGATGACCCAGAGCAAGTTGCTGTTGCTGGCGGAATAGTATTCCCGGCTGTTGCCGCGCAAGCGGGTGTCCGGCCCGCGCCCGCCGAAAAGAAACTCCGCGAGCCGTCGCGCATCACCTGCGCAACCGTCCTTGGCCGCCTCCGCCGCAATGAAGTCGAGCTTTTGCGTCAGCATCTCGCCCCGAGCCTGCCAGCCGCTGAGAAACGCGGAGACTTGAGAGAGAGCCTCTTCCAGTTGCGCTTCCGGCGAAGACAGCCAGCGCCAGGCCAGCCATGTTTCTTCGAGTTCCTCCCGGCAGACGGGCGCAAGAATCTCGCTGAGCAGTCGTTCCTGTTCGGGCTCCAGCGGATGATCGAGCGCGCTCAATCGACTTGGAAGTTCACTCCGCATAGCGGCGAGCTCGCGCCTGACGGCCTCACGCACCACGGGGGAATCATCGTCCAGCAGTTTCAGCAGATGGTCGAGTTCGATCGTGCGGGTCATAGCTGATTAATACCAAATCCCCCATCACAATTCAACGGCCAAAATGGGTTCTGTCAATAATGAGCGCCAGTGGCGAAATTGCCCGTGTCAGCCATCCATTCTGGAACCGGACAACAGGACTGTATGGAGCCATTTCGCCGACACCATGCTTTCTCCGCATGAATCAATTTTCGCCGTCACGGGTAGGGCGGAACTCAGTCTGCTTGGAAAAGCCCGGTTCAGTCTTTCGGCAGCAGAGCCTTCATATCCGATGGCAGCCACCAGCGCAGCAACGGCCCGCACATGGCTGTCGTCAGCAGCGCCATAATGACGAGCATGGTGAACATTTCTTTCGTCAGCAGACCGAGATCGAGCCCGATGTTGATCGCCACCAGCCCCATGAGCCCCCGCGTGTTCATCAGCGCGGCGACGCAGCCCGCCTCCCGCGTGGATAGTCCCGTCAGCTTCGCACCGAGGAAACAGCCGCCGAGCTTGCCAACCACCGCCATGAGCAGCACCAGCCCGCAGCCCAGCCAGGCGGCAGCCGATTGCAAGGAGCCGATGTTCGTGTTCAGCCCTGTGTTCGTGAAGAAGATCGGAACGAACGCCACCAGCACCAGCGAGGAGAATTGTTTCCGCCACGCTTTTACCAAGTCCGCTTCCTGATGCAAGGACACGCCCAGTAGAAACGCGCCGAAGATGGCGAAGATACCGAGCTTGTTAGTGACCAGCGCGCTGGCGAATAGCGCAATGAGCAGCAGCGCGAGATAGGAGTGCGGCATCCTGCCCTCCTGCCCCGCGCTCATCTGCCGCCAGAGTTTTCTCAGCAAGGGCCCGACGACTTTCATCAACAGGAGAAAAAATCCAACGATGCCCGCAATTTGCAGTGCGAGCTGCCAGCCGCTGAACTTCACCGTCACCAGTGCCGAGGCCACTGCCAGCAGCACCCAGCCGACAACGTCATCAATCGCCGCCGCGCTGATGCCCATGACAGCGACGGGCGTGCGCTCCAGTTTCATCTCCAATAAAATCCTGCCCATGATCGGCAGCGCTGAGATGGAGAGCGCGATGCAGAGAAAAAATTGAAAGCCGAATTTTGGTGTCTCCGGCGCGAAGTTCTCATGCAGCCACGGCCCGATGAGCAGTCCGCCCAGAAACGGAGCGACAATACCCATGATGCTCACTGCGGTGACTGTGCGTGATCGCGTCCGCAAATGGCTGTAGTCAAATTCCATCCCCACCTGAAACAGCAGTAGGATGATGCCGAGTTTGCCGAGGAGCTGGAGTGATTGCTGGGTTTCTTGTGGAAACAGCGCTGGCCAGTCCGCCGGCCAGATCAGCCCGAGTGCCGACGGCCCGAGCAGAATGCCTCCGAGAATCTCCCCGACCGCGAGCGGCTGGCCGACTTTCTTGCCGAGCCGTCCGAAGACGAAGGCCGTCGCGATGATGATCATCCATTGCAGTAGAACGAGCTTGAGGTGGCCCTCGATGGCAGTCGGATTCATAAAGTCCGCAGGCGATAGGGTGTGGCGCGCTAATGAGCAAGGAGAAATGCCGTTTCAAACGTGCCCGATCAAAATTGGGGATGTATTGATGACGCAGGAGCGGGGCGTGTTGGAATGCCATCAAGCCGGAATGATCTGCTGTGGCGGGGAAGGGGGCGTTGCGGGTGTCCCCGCTCGAAGGGGTGGCGCAGCACACCGTAGGCGTGAGGGAAAGGCTTTTCCCCACCGGATGAATCGAAGAGAAGTTGACAAACGTTCGCAAATTTGGTAACACACGAAAGAAGGAGGAAATGTGCCGCAAACAAAAGTTGTCTTTTATCAAGAGAAGAATGGATCGGTTCCGGTCTTGCAATGGCTGGACAACCTTCCGTCAAAGGCTCGATTGAAATGCATCGGGAAAATCGAACGGTTGCGGCAGGAAGGGCATGAACTGAGACGGCCCGAAGCCGATTTGCTTAAAGATAAAATTTACGAATTGAGGGCAAGTCTTCAGGGAAGGCACTATCGCATTTTGTATTTCTTCCACGGGAAGGTAGCCGCCGTAATCTCTCATGGGATTGTAAAGGAGGACCGCGTTCCACCGGTAGAAATCGCCCATGTAATCGAGCGGCGCAGGAATTTTGAGTTGGATCCAAAAGCACACACATTCGAGGAGTAATCAATATGACTAAAACAAAGAACAAACCAACTGACGACGCCGTGGAGATTCTGCACCGCCGCTATGTGGCCGGGAATCCCGAAAAACTGGCAGAACTGGAACAGATTCGCGCTGACGATGCCGTGGCACGAAAAATCTATGACCTCCGCACCAAAGCGGGATTGTCACAACGCGCCTTGGCGAAGCTCGTCAGCACCACAGCCTCGGTGATCTGTCGGCTGGAAGATGCCGACTACGAAGGGCACTCCCTGGCGATGTTGAACCGCATCGCAGGGGCGCTGCATCGCCGTGTCGAAATTCGCTTCGTCCCTATCAGGAAGCCGCGCTTGCGGGTTGCGCACGCGTAAAGTGTCGCACCCTTTTTATCCCAGCACGGAAGACGCCTGCATAGAGCGGACAGAACGGAAGCGCAGTGCTGGTATCTTTGGTGCTGCTCAAGGGTGGGCCGCGGTGGAGCAGATGATTTCGGCTTGTTGGAAGGGTGGTCGTCCGCGTGACGCAGGAGCGGGGCGTGCGGAATGCCATCAAGCCGGAATGATCTGCTGTGGCGGGGAAGGCGGGTGTTGCGGGGTGTCCCCGCTCGAAGGGGTGGCGCAGCACACCGTAGGCGTGAGGGAAAGGCTTTTCCCCACCGATCAATTTGAATGAATTAAAGTGCTCCTAGCAATGTCGTTGGCAAAACTGCTTTCTGCTGCTATTTATCTATTATGACACTCACGCTTCCTGATGATCCCGCGCTGGCGGCTTTTCCCGAGGAAGAGTTGCGCCTTGAACTGGCTTGCGCGCTTTTTTCGGACGGGCGTCTGTCGCGCAGTGTGGCGGCACGTGTCGCGGGTGTGGATCGTGCGGAATTCGATGAGGAGTTGTTTAGTCGTAGGATTCCTTCCTACACGGAGGACATGCTCGCTCAGGACATGGCGTCGTTGTCTAAACTCGCCTGACAAATTCTTGCCAATGGCAAGAGAGCGCGGCTGTCTGCCACGTGAATCAACGGCGAGAAAATCGGATTCACCGCAAACGCCGTTTTGGAAATCATTGCACTACGAGTTATACTGCTGCCAGTTCAGCCCATTCACGTATGACCATCACCAAAGTGATTCCGGTCGAACAGTTCGAGAGCCTTGATCTGCATCTGGGTGACAGCCTCCGTGTGGTTGCGCAGAAAGGAGACACCTTCCTCTTTCAAATCGTGCGGGCGGTGGAGCATTCTCCAACCACCAAGCGAAGCAGTGCCGGTGCCTGGGCCAGAAAATATGCCGGGGTTGCCAGACTGGATCAGGGGCAGTCCGATGAAGATTTTGAGGCGCTAAAATCCATCCGGCGCGGACTGCAGGACATGAAAGCAGGACGCGCCGTGAGCGCGAAGCGAATGCATGAACGTCTGCTCAAGCGATGAGGCGGGTGGCTCAGCCACTCCATGCACCTAAATACTCGCGGATGCGTCTGGACTATTTTTGCTTGTAGGCTCCATTCCCGTGATGCTGCGTCTCTCAAATGCCAAGTCTAACGGCTCCACGGCCAGCTCTTCTCCAGCACGCAGATTCCCGTCTGCCTCGGGTTCCTCGCAAAAAATAAAAACGCCGATGTCTAACGTCGACTTCCGCCAGCCAATAGCCTCAGCTCACAGCACCTCATGAGCAAAACAAAACGAAGCACCATCGAGGTTCAAGGCACAGTCATCGGCATTCTTTCGCAGTCGGGTGGAGACTTCATTTCGCTCACCGACATGGTGCGAAACTTTGACGGCGCGGGCGCGTTGATTGAGCAATGGTTGAAAAACAAGGACACCGTGCTGTTCCTCGGTGTCTGGGAACGCATCAACAACCCCGCTTTTAATTCCCTCGAATTCGAGGGAATTAAAAATGAGGCGGGCCGGAACAGCTTTTTCCTCTCAGCCAAAAAGTGGATCGAACTCACGGGCGCCAAAGGATTGATCGCAAGTGCCGGCCGCTACGGTGGCACCTTCGCCCACAAGGACATCGCCTTCGAGTTCGGCTCCTGGCTCAGTCCTGAATTCAAGCTCTACCTCATCAAGGAATTTCAGCGACTCAAGGACGACGAAAACGACCGCCTCAAGCTCGGGTGGAACCTCCAGCGCACCCTCGCCAAGATCAACTACCGCATCCACACCGACGCCATCAAAGACACGCTCATCCCGCCCGCCATCACCAAGGCCCAGACCGCGCTCGTCTATGCCAACGAAGCCGACCTGCTCAACGTCGCCCTTTTCGGCCAGACCGCGAAACAGTGGCGCGATGCCCATCCCGACGCCGAGGGCAACATCCGCGACCACGCGCCGCTGGAGCAGCTCGTCGTCCTCACCAATCTCGAAAGCCTCAACTCCGTGCTCATCCGTCAAGGCCTGCCCCAGCCTGAGCGCCTGCTTAAGCTGAACGAAATCGCCATCACCCAGATGCGCACCCTCCTTTCCGCCAACAACGTCAAACGCTTGAAGTGATGCTCAACAACGCCACCACCCCCGCTGTGTGGTCGAGCGAAAGGATTAATATAGTGACAACGAAATGCCTTCCCGAGGGTCTCTACGACCAGCTCCTGACGAATTCGCTGGCCGAGGCACTTGCGCAATTCGGAGAGCCTGCGTGGCGAACCGTCGAGGCGCTTAGTCATGATCAACTTGCAGAGCGATTGGTCGAGGCACTGGGCAGACAGCTTTCGAGCGCGTTGGATTCACTCGCCGGGAATGATGAGCGGGAGCGTGCGCATCGGCAGGTCGCCCTGATTAATTCGCTCATCGTGCATCTCCGCCAGCAAGGGGCGGCAATGGCCGAGCATCTCGATCCATTTCCCGAGCCGGCGCAGATCCTCCGTGCGCTGCATCGCACCCGCCCCGCTACGCCATCGCCAGAGACTGGCTTGGCGGTTCCATGGCTGTTTACGGCGGGAAAAGGATCGCCCTCGCTTTTGACTGAATTACGTCACGAAATCGCGTGCTGCGATCGGGTGGATATCCTTGTGAGCTTCATCACGGTGTCCGGCGTGCGGAAGCTCTTCGATCTACTCCAAAGCGTGACCGCAACTGACGCGAATGGAAATCCGCGGACAAAGCTGCGCGTGCTCACGACCACTTACATCGGAGCGACTGAGGTAGCCGCCCTTGACCACCTCGCAAAACTCGCCGGTTGCGAAGTAAAGGTATCTCTCGATGGGCGCCGCACCCGTCTGCACGCAAAGGCTTGGATTTTCCATCGCACGACAGGCTTCGGTTCTGCCTACGTCGGAAGCGCAAATCTATCAGGGGCCGCTCTTCTCGGCGGGCTCGAATGGACAGTGAAATTCACGCAGCAAGGCCAAGCGAACTTGTTCGCTCGCGCAAACGCGCATTTCGAGACGCTGTGGAATGATAGCGAGTTTCAGCAATACGATCCGAACATTGCCGGGCATCGCGAGGAACTGACGCGAGCACTAAAACGGGAGGCTGGTGATGCCGTGGCAGCGACGACCACTTTCTTCGATCTCACTCCGAAGGACTATCAGCGGGAGATGCTGGAGCAGTTAGCAACCGAGCGAGAGCATGGCCGCCAGCGCAATCTCGTGGTTGCAGCGACGGGAACCGGAAAGACGGTTGTCGCGGCGTTCGATTTTCGCGCTTCGTGTCAGGGAACGTCGCGTCCACGTTTGCTTTTCGTCGCTCATCGCTTGGAAATTCTCACGCAGGCCCGACGTGCGTATCGCGAGGTGCTTCGTGACCATTCATTTGGCGAATTGCTCGCTGGCGGCGCTGATCCGCAAAGCTTCGATCACCTGTTTGCGACGATTCAGAGTGTCACGTCGCGGAAATTCGTGGCACGGTTCGGTGCGGATTACTGGCACACCGTCGTCGTGGACGAGTGCCATCGGCTTGCGGCGGACAGCTTTCATGAGTTCGTCACATCTGTTCAGCCTAAAATTCTTCTGGGCCTTACCGCGACGCCCGAGCGCGCTGATGGAAAGCCGATCTTTCCATACTTCGACAACAAGCCCGATGGATCGCCTGCGGTTGAACTTCGGTTGTGGCACGCACTCGATCTGCAACTGCTCAGTCCTTTCGAGTATTACGGCTGTGACGATGACACAGACTTCTCTGACGTTCCATGGGACGGTCCCGGCGAAATCGAACACCTAAAGCGGATCGTCGATGGAAATGCCGCGCGAGCTCGAATGATTGTGCATGAGTGGACGCGCTTAACCGGCGACCCCAGAAAATCCCGAGCGCTCGCTTTCTGCGTGAGCGTCGAACACGCAAGGTTCATGGCGGAGAGATTCAACGCCGCTGGGTTGCCTGCGCTGTGCGTGGTCGGTGAAACGGATTCCGAAGAGCGGCGGCGCGCTCCTGAGCGACTGGCGAACGGAGAACTCTGCGTCTTGGTTACGTGTGACCTCTACAATGAGGGTGTTGACCTTCCGAGCGTGGACACCCTTCTCCTCTTGCGGCCCACGCAAAGCCCAGTGCTCTTTCAACAACAAATCGGGCGCGGTCTGCGTTTGTCGCCGGAGACCGGAAAGCAAAGTTGCCTGGTCCTGGATTTCGTTGGACGGCACCGCACTGATTTTCGATTTGATCGGCTACTCTCTGGCATCACAGGCCTGTCGCGAGGCGAGCTGGTGGCCGCCGTGGAGAAAGGATTCAGTTCACTGCCGCCGGGTTGCCATATTCATATTGAGAAGGTCACCCGCGATCAAGTGCTGCAGAGTCTGCGAAGTGCGATGCAACAGACGTGGCGACGCCTGCGCACCGAGTTACAGGCCTACGTTGCTCTCCGCGGTCGCGGAAACGTTCGGCTGGCAGATTTTCTTCGCGAGCAAGCCCTGGAGCTTAACGAGATTTATCGCGACAGCGGCAAGAGCGGCTGGACTGCGCTGAAGCGCGAGGCGGGTCTTTTGCAGGACACGCCACAAGCGGAGGATGAATACTTCGGGAAGCGACTATCAGGTCTGCTTCACACAAATGATCCTGAACAACTCGAACTCCTGCATCGCATCGTCGCTCCTGATTTTGAGGCTGCAGCCCTTACGCCGACAGAACGACTGCGACTGCAAATGCTGGCATACCAAATCGACGGCCAACACCGGCAGGCGGGGACGGGTGAGGAGTTCCATTCGCGGCTTGTGCAATCTTCGGTCATTCGCGAGGAGGTTGGGGAACTTGCAGGCGTTCTCCAGTCGCGCTCAACGCTCCGGCATCGCCCCATCTCGGGCTTGGAGGATTTGCCGCTATGCCTGCACGCGTCCTATGAGATCCGCGAAGTCCTGACGGCGGCTGGATGGCTGACCGCAGAGCGACGCATTCCCTTCCAAGCAGGCGTGCTTCCATTGCCAGAGCGGCGCGTGGAATTGCTGTTCGCGACCTTGGATAAGAGTTCGGGCTTTCACGACCGCATCGCCTTTCACGACTACGCGATCAGTGCTGAGCGATTCCACTGGCAGACGCAGAACTCCGCAGGACCCGACACGACAGCCGGGCGGCGCTACCTCGAAAGTCCCGAGAACGGATGGACGTTCCAACTTTTTGTTCGCCTGCGCAAAGGCGAACCGTATCGTGCTTGTGGTTCAGTCGTTCGCGAGAGCGCCGAGGGAGATCGCCCCATGTCCATCGTGTGGCGTTTGACTGTCCCCCTCCCCGTTCGGCTTTTCCAAGAGTTTAGCGTTCTTCGCGGCCAATGATGTTCGCTTAGCCGCCGAGGCGCGGCGGCTTTGGTAGCAACAAAGAGACTGAGTTGACCCCGATTGACAGCCGTTCATCCGCAGCACGGACAAGCGTCGCAAGCTGGCAAAACGGTTCAAGGAAGCCAAAGATCGCGTTCTGCATTTTGAACGCGAGCGACATCCTTGACTCGCTTCGCATTGCCTGTCTCACACGCGGTGGGCTTTTGGTCGGCGGTTGGAAACACGCCGTTCCTTGGGGCCTCGCATTCAGATTTGGCTTTCACTTGAGGCGACGCTGCTCGTCGTGGATTGGCTATCCCCATTCACTTTTAAATTGGGAAATGGTGCGCGATACAGGGTTCGAACCTGTGGCCCCTACCATGTCAAGGTAATGCTCTACCACTGAGCTAATCGCGCTTTAAACCGAGCGAAGTCTTCGCACGCACCGGGCGGCGTCGCAAGGGGATTCTGCCAGTCTCACGCTGCGGCACTTGCCGCAGCGTGCAGCACGTCATCGCGCCCAACTCCGCGCAATTGGAAGACTCGTAGGATGGTGTCCTCAATCAGATTATTCGGACACGAGGCTCCGGCGGTGATGCCGACGATGACTGGGCCATCGCTGGATAGCTTCTGGGAATATCCAGTGGTCTCCGATTTCGAATGCAGGTCGTAGTGGACGATCTCCTCCAGACTCTTCAAACATTCCGCCGTGCGAATGAAGAAGGTCGGCAGTTCTTTTTCGCCGATCTCAACAAGGTGAGTGGTGTTGGAGCTGTTGTAGCCGCCGACGACAATGAGCACGTCCATCGGCCTGCGGAGCAATTCAAACAACGAGTCCTGCCGCTCCTGGGTGGCGCCACAAATCGTATCGAACACTTGAAAATTTTTCACGGCAAGTTCAGCGCCATCGCGATCAATGACTGCCTGTTGGATCCGACGCTGCAACTCCTCGGTGTCGGACTTTAACATCGTGGTCTGGTTGGCCACGCCGACTTGCTTTAAATGCAGTTCGGGATCAAAACCTTCGGACATCGAACCAGCGAAGCGTTTTAGAAACTCAGCCTTATCACCGCCTTTACGGATGTAGTCGCAGACGAAATCCACATCGCCGAGCGTGAGCAGCACCAGAAAATGTCCCTGTCCGTCGTCGCCCATGGCCCGGCTGGCGGTGGCCCGGGTTTCTTCATGGATGGCCTTGCCGTGAATGATGGAAGTGACGCGCTGCTTGGCATATCCACGAACGCGCTTCCAGACGCTCATGACATCACCGCAGGTGGTGTCCACCGTGAGGCAGCCGCGCTGGGCGATGATGTCCATGATTCGCGTCTCGGCACCGAAGGCCGGGACAATGACGACGTCCTCGGGCGTGAGCTGAGCGACTGCGGTCTCGTGTTCGCTGATGGGAATGCGAATGACGCCCATTTCTGTGAGCTGACGGTTGACCTCGGGATTGTGGATGATCTCGCCAAGGAGAAACACCCGGCGGTCGGCGAAAACTTTCCGCGCGGCGTAGGCAAGGTCGATGGCGCGCTCGACACCGTAACAAAATCCGAAATCCTTCGCGAGACGGATGGTGGTGTTGCCCACCGTCACCACCCCGCCAGCCCTACGGAGGTTTTCGACGAGCACACTGCGGTAGTGAGTCTCCACCTCGGCCTGAACACGTTCCATCACCTCCGGAGTGCGGACGTTCACGCGGCGGGACTTGGTTTCGGTGGCGGTGGACATCAGGGCAGCCTCAATTGACAAACATCTTGCCCTTGTATTTCGCGTCCTCAAACACCTGGTTGCTCTTGAGATAGGAGTCGGACGGGTTGGGCAGGGAAGTATCATCCAGCACCGGAAGCGTGGCGCCAACGGTGGCGTCCTCCGGTTGATGAGAGGCGATGTTGATTCGCGTGCCGACGCTGACCATGGCGAAGAATTTTGCCGCCGCCATTTTTGGCAGCCGGACGCAGCCGTGCGTGCAGGGATAGGGCTTCACAAAACCCCAGTGAAGTCCGTAGGCCGGTTTGAACTCGCACCAGTAGGTCATCGGGTAACCCGCGCCCGGGTTACTCACGCGGCGTTTGTCGAAGTGCTTTCTGTAGATTGTGAAAGTGCCCTTTGGGGTTGGGTCTTGCGAGGTGCCAACGCTGCATGGCGTAGCCATGAGCACGCGATTGCCCTCCATGACATATACCGCCTGCTTTGACGTGCTGAGCTTGACATGAACCGCAGAGGGACTGGATGGACGGTAAGCCGGGGGATCGTAATCCATCGAACTGCGAGAACCTCCTATCGAGCTGCAGTTCGTGAGCGTGAGTCCGGTTAGAGCGGCGATCGCGAGGACGCTGGCGCGGCAAAAAATGGGTTTGAGCGTTGTTTCCATGTCTCGGGTTCATACCACGACGCGCCACGATTCTCCAACGCTTTCTTCATTGCCGCAGTCGGTGACGTGCGCTTTGATCAGAGGATGAACCCGCGCGCCGTCTTCGCCACCCTGCTGATTCTCATTGCCTCGCTTCATGCTGAGTCCCCTAAAGAGCTGGTTCTGTTCGACGGCAAATCACTCGACGACTGGCAGGTGGTGGATTCTGGCGGCAGTGGAACGGTCGAGTTGAAGGATGGCCAGATGATGCTCGGTTCCGGTGAGAGTCTCACGGGTGTGGTCTACAAGAAGGCTGACAAACTTCCGCTCACCAACTATGAGATCACGCTCGAAGCGATGCGCGTCGATGGCAGTGACTTTTTTTGCGGACTCACTTTTCCCGTTGGCGGGCTCAAGACTTGCGCCACGTTGGTCTGTGGCGGCTGGGGCGGCACCGTGACCGGCATCAGCAGCATCGACGGCTCCGACGCTTCGGATAATGCCACCGGCCACTATCGGAAATGGGAGAATAACAAATGGCACCGCATCAAGCTGCGCGTCACGCCGGAGAACATCACTGTTTGGGCGAACGATGAGAAGATCATCGACGTCGACATCAAGGGAAAGAAAGTCGCCCTGCGCCCAGGACCGATCGAGGAATATGCGCCGCTGTCGCTGACCACTTATCAGACGACCGCGGCGATCAAGAACGTGAAGCTTACGCCGTTGGAGGAGAAGAAGTGAGCGCAATCAAATCGCCCCGCCCGGCGCCTTCTGCGATTCTGCCTTTCTGTCCTGCTTCTTTTTGAGCGGGCCTGCGCCTGGTGTCTTGATCTTGCTTTCTGCGTCCTTCACTTTGCCGCGGAACTTTTCGGGAACGGCATCTTGGTCAGCTTCGGAGTTGAGCGGCCCGGAATGAATCTCTTTTCCCGAGGCATCCTTCACTATCACCGTTCGTTTGCCGTTGGTATCGTTGATTTCCACCGAGCCCTCGGTGTCGGCAATTGTCACCGCACTTTGCGACTGTCCGCCGGGATAGAACGAGAACGCCTGGGCTCTGGCTGATCCGTTGGGCTCGTTTTTTTTATATGCCTCGCGGGCTATGTCAGCCGCTCGCTCGATCTTGGCGTCGAATTCATGCTGCAGCTTTTCGTTCTTTTGGCGCATCTCTTCCAAGTTCTGCTGGATGCCGGCCGATCCGCGCTTGCCTGTGCCTTCGCCGAAGGCCTGGCTTAGTATTTCCGGAATGATACCGGGGGGCACACCCTTGACGCCCTCTTTG
>JANNQW010000254.1:0-1582 GCA_031400955.1 Verrucomicrobiota bacterium | reverse complement strand
GCAGTGCTCGTCCTGTAGGGGAAGGGTGCGCGCCACAAGACCTTCCCGTCCTGCGGGGTAACAGCGACCAGTCCGCTTTGGGTGAAAAAGATGCACTGATGAGTGCCGAGAATATCCGCAAGGATCGGCGTGGCATGGGTCATCGTGTCGTCTTCGCCCTTCCATTTCACCGCGCCGGATTTTTTGTCGAGGCCAAGCAGCGCTTGCCCCTTCCCGCCGCCGGCGAGCAGGAGGATATCGCCATCGATGACTGGAGAGGCAGCGTTCTGCCAGTGGATGTTTTTGCCGTCGTTCTCCTTTTGCACGTCGTGTGACCAGACTTTTTTGCCGTCCTTGGCATCGAAGCAGTGGACGCCGAGTTGCGCGTCTATCACATAAACCTTGCCGTCATTTACCGCAGGCGTGGAGCGTGCCCCGTCGCCGCCCCTGTTGTCGCGCGAACCGGAATCGCCGCCGCCGTCGTATTTTGCGTCGGCCAAGACTTGCGCCCATAGTTCCTTGCCGGACTTCACATCAAGCGCAACGAGGGTTTCCTTGCCGCTCCGAGTGAAAACGGTAAAGGCCTGCGCGCCGGCGACTGCGAAGGAGCTGAATCCATTCTCGGTGGGCACGGTCCAGAGTTTAGTGATCTTCGCCTTGCTGATATCGGCTACGGGAACCGCAGGGGCTTTGCCATTGTCTGGCCCGCGGAACTGAGGCCAGGCACCGGGGTCGGCATTTTTAGGAAGTTCGGCAGGAAGAGCACCGGCTGCGACGAGCACAATCAGTGCAATGGGTTTGGTGAAGCGGGAAGTCATCATACGATTGAGATTGATGAGACTGAAGCACTCATTGAGCGGGCTTGGCAACCAACGATTTCGCAGGGCGGTAACTTTCGACTTTTTAGTCGTCGAAGCTTTTTGCGCGCGGTTCGCGCTCGGTGGTGCCGGCTTCCGAGGGGGAGGTGATGAACGGGCCGCCCTCCAGTGGGGCGATTCCGGAAAAGGCGACGTCGGGCATGTCGCTTGGTTTTCCAGCGAGAGGAAATTCTTTCCGCAATGGGTGAAACGGATAGCCCTCCCACATCAAGATGCGGCGCAGATCGGGATGACCGTCGAAGCGGATGCCCATCATGTCGAAGACTTCGCGCTCATGCCAGTTGGCCGTGGCCCACAAATCGCTCACGGTCGGCACCTCCTGATCCTCCGACACCGGCGACTTCACCCGCAGATGCTGGTGGTGCATCAGACCGTAGAGTTCATAGACCATCTCAAAGCGCGGCTCCTGTTCGTTGTGATCCACGCTGGAGATATCAATGAGATAGTCGAAGCCGAGTTCGCCCTGGCAGTAGCGCATCAGCGGCTTGAGCGATTCCAGCTTCATGGTGATGGACTGCTCGCCGCGAAATTCAGTCGTCGCGGTGATCGCGTCACCGAACTTCTCCTTCAAGCCCTGGACCATTTGCGCGGCATTCATAAAATCAGGCGAGGCTTTCGATGAATTCCCGCTTCTGTTCCACAAACGAGCTTTCCGTTTCGATCTTCCTCTGTAAGCGCATCATACCTTCGAGCAAAGCCTCGGGTCGCGGAGGGCAGCCGGAAAT
>JANNQW010000253.1:0-1718 GCA_031400955.1 Verrucomicrobiota bacterium | reverse complement strand
CACCGCCGATGACGAGGACATGCGGCGGCGTGGTGGCCGCGCTGACGGCCTTTGGCAAGGCCCAGGAAGCTGAAGCGAGTCCGGCCATTCTCAAAAAGTCTCTGCGATTTGCGTTCATATGGATAAAATGGTTTATGGTTGGTGTGAGTGTGGCGGGATTAATCGTCCTGGGTCTCGCTGCCGGATGGTGGCAGTGCGGCGAGGTAGTTTGCGATCAGGCGCATCTGCTCCGGCGTGTAGGCCCGTGCCTGAAGGTCCATGATGCTCTCCGGACGGCGCTGGCTCATCTCGAGCAGAGTCTTATACATATCCGTGGCGTTCTTGCCGCTGATGGACTCGAAACCGGCCACGGCCTGGCCGTTGGTGCCGTGGCATTGAGCGCACATGGATGAGAGCAGTTGTCCGGGTGGTGGCGCAGCCATAAGCCCGCAGGTGGCGAATGCCACACCGAGAGCAAGTGCCAGGCGCAGTGAGAAAAAGCTGTGGTGTTGCGGTTTCATGGAAATCATTGCTGCTTGGTGGGTTGAGGGTGCTTGGGAAATCATGTCAGGCGACGTGATGAACCACATCGAGCTGCCGATTGGATGTCTGGTGCTCGCGATCTTCATGAGAACAATTTCACCATACTTCCGCTACCGGGTCACGTTATCGTTCGGTAATGAAGGCGTATTCCCCGTGCTTCATTCTCAATCTCGTGCAGCATGTGGCCTATCGCGTCGCATATGAACCTCCTGCTCGTGGAAGATGATCCTGAACTCGCCCGCCAGACCGGCCTCTGGCTGCGTGAGGCGGGGCATTCGTGCGCGTGGCGGGAAAAAGGCGGCGAGGCTCTCACCGCACTGGGCACGGAGCCTTTTGATGCGGTGATCCTTGATGTCGGTTTGCCGGACATGGATGGCTTCACAGTGGTGGAGCGGATGCGGGCGCGAGGATTTGGTTTGCCGGTGCTGTTTCTTACCGCACGCGACAATGTGACCGACCGCGTGCGTGGCCTGAAAGCCGGCGGGGATGATTATGTGACCAAACCCTTCGCGGTGGAGGAACTGTTGGCGCGTCTGGAGGCGCTGCAACGCCGCAGCGCCTCTGGCAGCCATAATGCCACGCGCACGCTCGGCCCATGGACACTGGACCCGATCAAACGCCGTCTGCATCACGGTGAGGAGGCGGTGGAGCTCCAGCCGCGCGAGTGGATGCTGCTGGAGGTGCTCCTGGCGAATGAAGGACGCATCCTGACAAAAAAATTACTGCTCGAAAAAGTTTGGGACATTCATTTTGACCCCGGCACCAATGTCGTGGATGCCATGATCTGCCGCCTGCGCCGGAAGATCGATGCTCCCGGCCAGCCATCCCATCTGCAAACCGTCCGAGGCAAAGGTTATGTTCTTAAAGCTGTTCCCTGAGCGCCTGCCATCCACCTGGCGGCTGGGGTTGCTGCTGACCATGCTGATGGCGTGCAGCACGGCGTTGTGCATCACCGTCGCGGGCTGGGCGATGAAGCAGAATCTCAGCAGCATCGCCCGCGCCGTGGTGTTTGATGATTTGGGCGAGTATTCCGTGCTCTACAACCGCAACGGCCTCAAGGGGGTCGCGGAGGTTTTTGCCGCTGGAAAGCACGAGGAAAGCCAGGCCGTGCGCATCACCAGCCAGAATGGACAACTCATCTTTGAGCGGATTCCGGAGGCGGTGGCCGGTTACCACTGGCCGGATCACGCGCCAGC
>JANNQW010000252.1:0-2442 GCA_031400955.1 Verrucomicrobiota bacterium | reverse complement strand
CATGATTTTAACAATCGTGTCCTCCACTTCCTGCGCCACGCCTTTCAGTTGCGGCGTGTTGAACAGCGCCAGCAGCGTGGTGGGTTTCAAAGTGGCCAGAATGGTTTTGCCGCCCTCCTCGTAAATGGAGATCCGGCAGGGCAGTGCGGTGGAGACGCTCATGTTTTCATCGAGCACCTTCTTGGCTTGTTGCGGCTGACAGACCTCGAAGATCAGACATTCGCGCGCGAACTCCACGCCCTTCTTCGTCATGGTTTCTCTGAGGTTGTGAACCTGCATGACGCCAAAATGATTGGCTTGAACGGCAGCCTGCAAAGCAGCCGACGCTTCACTCACGGTTTTCTCAGTCGGTAATTTGATTAACATAGATTTTATTTTATGGTTAACAGTTCACTTCACGGGCCAGTCGTGAACGCACGACTATTTCTTGGACATCTTGCCAATCACGACGACCAGCAGGACCACGATCACTACGCCGATCACGGTCCAAATCCACATCCCTCCGCCCGACCATCCACCCATCCATCCGTCTGTATGATTCATGAGAAAGTTCCTCTCGTTGCGCTGCGACCCGCCCAAGACAGGACAATCCTAACCGTGAGCGGAGGCAGCAGTGTTGTTTGAAGTAGCGCCACAAGTCCGTAGCGATTTGCCGCCGCCGGACATCGTGGCGCTTAGCAATCATTTCTGTTCCGTTTGATGTCCTTTGTGGGCATCTGACGATTTTTCGTCCATGCCCTTCATGCCCTTCATCATCGGGCACTTCGCCATGGATTCCTTGCCCATCTGCATGTGCTGCATCATGTGCTTCATCATTTCTTCCTCCATCTTTGCCTTGCGCGCATCCATGGCGATCCGCTGCTCCACCATCTGGGTGACGACGGCGGCCATCAGGTCCATCTTTTTGTCCTGCGGCGCGCGGTTCATCTCGGCGAGCTGCTCGATGAGTTGAGCGTCATGAGCCTTCATGTCCGCCTTCATCTTCGCTTTCTGTGCCTTCATTTCCTGGCATTGTTCCATCATTTTAGCCTCCGTCATTTTTTCTCCCTCCGCAGCTTCGGCGGAGCGCGCTGGGACGGGTGACCAGATGGCCAGGGCCAGGGCCAAGGCGAGGCTGGATCGGATGAGGAGGTTCGTATGTGTTTGAACTTTCATGTGCTGTTGCTTTCTTTTCGTTTGGTTTTTGTTCGCTGTTGGCGTCATGCTGACAGCGTGGTTCGATTGGGCCGCGATCGGCGGGGATGCCAACACCCAATTTGCGATGGCGGGGTCGGCTTCGCTATGGGGTGAAACACCCACCGTAAACAGTGGGGAACGCGATGCCAAAAACGGATCGATGGAACGAGTAGCGCTAATTGCAGTGTCGAAGTTTGGCCTAAATGGCCGTGGCGATTCCAAGAACCCGGCACACCGATCTAGCCATCATCAGTTCTTCGTCCGTGCGAATGACACGCACGGCGACTCGACCGCCGTCCGTCGAAATCAGCGACGCGTTCTGCGTATTGCGCGCCTCGTTTATTTCAATGCCCAGAAACCCAGAAACCTGGCTATCATTTGAAAGCCTTGACGAGCGCCTCGAACTGCACGCGAAGAGATTTGTCGTGCCGCGTCACGGGCGGAATCTCCCGGTCGATGCCGAGCAGTTCATAAACGGCCATCTGCGCCGCCCGCACCGAATACTCGACGGTAAAGACGACATCATCCGGGATTTCGACGAACTGGCTGATGAACGCGAAGTTCTTCGAGCCGACCGGCACCGGCAGCGGTCGATCACTGAGCTGACGGGGCATGAACATGCTGGTGATGTAAGGCATGGTGCAGGGGATGCAGTTGGCGGAGGCCACGACCTCCGGATCAAAGCGCAGATGCCCGCAGAGCTCGTGCAAGATCTCCGCGCCATTGCACTCGGACATGGGCTTGGCGACAAAGTTACCGATCCGATCCGGAAACAGGGAGTAGCCCCAGAATACCTGCACGTCAGCCGGCTGATTGATGAAGTGCGGCTGGTGAGCGAGCACAATGGACATCATCCAGTTTGAATCCTTGAACGTGACCAGTCCGCCGGTGCCGGCCTCATTGCCGCTGAGTTGATTCATCATGTCAAAGAACGCAGGGTTCTTCAGCGTCACGGTGAACGATTCCCAATTTGATTGTGCGATGCAGCGATTGAAGGCCGCCGGATTGCCGAAATGCGGCCGGCCCTCCGCCAGCTTCTCCCAGAGCGTCCAACCACCGCTGTCGGACCTGGTCAGCCGCTTGGGCGCGCTGGTCATCGAGCCAAGACTGGAGGCATCGGTCATCGAGCCGTTCTGAAAGAACACCAGGTCGCCGTCATTCACGGTGATGACCTCGCTCGTTCCTGCCCGCAGGCATTGGATGCCGGTGACGATGAATTCGCCCTCCTCAGACCGGTGCGTGAGGTCAGTGACTTTGCAATCGGTG
>JANNQW010000251.1:0-18945 GCA_031400955.1 Verrucomicrobiota bacterium | reverse complement strand
GCTCGACACCGCGATGCGCCATCAACTCATCGAAGTTCTTGCTCGTCCCCCAGCGTCCCGTGTTCACGCGAATGGTCGGGATGCCAAGCGTGTAGGCCTCCTCCATGAATTGTGTCGTCTTGATAATATTCTCGGCGCGCTTGTCCTTGTCGGGCGTCAGGAACGTCTGATGCGTTGAGTATCCCATCAAATCCAGCCCGAGCGAAAAAGCCCGCCGCTTGATTTTGTTCAAGATCGATGGGCTCGTGTCCAGCATCTGCACCTGCAACAATTCCACTCCGTCAAAGCCCATGTCCGCTGCGGCCTCAAGGCACTTTCCCATGTCGCGCCACTTGTCAGTCTTTTCATCAAAATGCCAAAATGAATACGTGCTCACTCCGATGCGATAGGATCGCGATTTCATGGCGGCAGCGGGCGTTTCCGCCATCAAGACACGGGTGGCGGCAGGAATGGTGAGGGTGGAAGCAAGGAGATGGCGGCGTTTCATAACCGGGTAATGAGGCGCAGAGAGGGCGTGTGAAAAGATGAACTTAACAGTAAGGAATTTCCTCCTGCGTTCGCTGCACTTGAGCGACTCGGGGGTTGCATCTGACACGTCCCGATTGTCATTTTATTTGATCGCTGATTCAAGCAGTTTCCGCACTGCATCCGCCGCCTCCTTGGCGCCGCCGGGATCATAGCCGGTTTTCACCCACGCGATTTTTCCATCAGGACCCACAATGACGGTGTGAGGTATGCCCTCGACCCCAAACTGGCGTCCAACGCTTTGCTCGGCATCTAGCGCGACCGTAAACTTCCATCCGCGCTGCCCAAGGAATTTTTGCACGACTGGTCCCGGCTCAGCCTGATTGACTCCGACGAACTTTACCTTTGATGAATCAAACTCACCCATGGCCTCGATTAATTCCGGCAGTGATTTCACACAGGGACCGCACCAAGTGGCCCAGAAGTCGAGGACGACAATCTTACCCTTTTCCTTTGAGAGTTCGAAGCTGGTGCCATCGAGCAGCGCAAGCTTGAAGTCCTTCGCGTCCTTGCCGAGAAGCGGCGAACTCTGGCCGCCGGTCTCCGGCAGCACCGGATCCATCATGTGCTCCAATTTCCATGATTGGAAATTGGACATGGCTGCGTTAGGGGCGGGACGGTTGAAGCGCACGATATGCACCAAGTCCATTGGCACCTCGCAGCGTCCGAAGTTCGCCGTGCGGCCGATGATCTTGTCCGGCGTGAATTTTTCCACTGCAAGTCCAAGGCGGCCGCCGTTGCGCAACTGCAGCCAGTGCGTAGGATTGAACGCGGGCAATGGAAGCGGGGGTTCCGGTTTAGCATCGATCTTTTTGGCATCGGAGCCTATGACGGGTCGCTTCAGCCGAATCGCAGCACTGACGCGGTTGCGCGGAACATTGAGTAATTCCAGTCCCGACTGAAAGGAGATGTGTTCGGAGGTGGCGGCGGTAATTCGACCCCGAAGCAAGTCACCGTTGGTGGCGACGAGGACGTGTGTAGGAAGGTCTTCGCGGCGGAAACGCGGAATAGTGAGCGCATTCGTCCGCGCCTCGTTGTCCACGGCAGGAAACCAGATGCTCTCGAAGTTGAGGCACGCGGAAAAGTTCGAGATGGTCATCGGACGCTCGCCATTGCCCATGATGTTCGCGAGTTCGATGGCAATTCCAAGCCCTCTGCGTTTTTCTGGTGACACCGGCAGTTTGCTGACCGAGACATCACCAACCAACACCTCGACGGTTTTTTCCTGCACGAGGAGGCGGACGTCGACGTTTTTCCCAGAGATCGAGGTGTATTGCCCGCGATCATCAAAACCCTGGCCGTTCTCGGATTCGATCCCGCATGTGATTTGATTACCGGAGCGCATCAGTAAAATCGGCACCCCATGGTTCGCCGCCTTGAGATCGTCGGTGAAAAGCCGCAACCTAATGACGCCGTAGCCCTGTTGGGCGCTGAGTGAAAACTTCAGCTCATCAGCTTGCATCATCGAGGGGTGGCCGAATATCCCGCCGCTGGTGAGCGTGAGCGCGGCTCCGTTTTGCATCACGTTCTTGGCATCGCCTTTTACTCGTCTCCAACCGGGGTCGTCGAAGCCGGAACCGTGAACTTCTGGTCCGGCAAACTGAAACGCATAGCACAGGGGCGCAGAGATATTGGAAAGTTCAGCGAGATCAGATTTCAGGTGGACGAAGTTTTCATCCATGCCACTAAGCGCGCCTGGCATAACATCGCCGTTTTCGACGAAGAACAGAGTTTGTGCTTTCACCATGGGCGCGTCCGGCGGAATGGTCCGTATCATCTCAATGTCCTTGATATCCGTTGCCAGCGTCACGGGACGGATGCCGCCAGTAGGCAGCCAGCGCAGTGTTCCGTCGTCAGATCCAATCGGCCTGCCGTGCAATGAGGTCTTGCCAGCCACAAGGCGGTCCATTTCCTCCAGCGGTTTTTCTTCGGGCTCTCCAGTAATCGCGGGAACTGCGAAGCGGATGCTTTGCGCTCTGTCGATTTTTGCGCTGACTGGTTGCGCGCTCCACGCAGTTGTCAGGCTTGCGATGCCGTCCTTGATGCCGATGAGCTTGCCAGTGATTAAGCTGCCGTCGGCGAAGGCCAGTTCGTTCGGCGACACGTTTTTATTTTTTTCCGGTGGTGCCGCGATGATAATCGACTCGATGTCTTCGAGATCCAACACGGCTTCCTTCAGACCGCTGCTAATAACAACCCGGACGGATTTATCCGCGGCTGTGAAAGCGTTGCCGCGCTCGACGCTGCCGTCATTGAGCAACACACAAGGCTCGCCCGGATGCACCTTCGCCGGGGCGACGCCATTCCATTCGCGCACACGCAGGGACTCCATGCTGATACTCATTCCGGTGTTCCGAATGTAGACGCCCGTTTCGGAGAGACCGCGCCGTGGCCCCTCCTTCTCGGCGAGCTCGGCGAGTTGCTCGCCCGCTGCATTGAACACCACGCAACGGCGTCCCTCGCGATCCCAGCAGAGTCGCAGGCTGACATCACGATCCTCCACTTTAAGCGCGAACAATGGAGCAAAGCGACCGCCATAGAGCAGAACCAGTGTGTCGTCCCAGGTTTCAATAGCGGGGCTGGCATCGGCACCGGCACTTAAGTATAGCCGGAAGCGCGGCGAGGTGGTGGCAAGCAGGTGAAACTCCACCTCAACCTTCGTCGGCAGCTTAAGCGGCAGATAGTTTGTGCGGTTCCAACTATTCAACACTGACGAACCCCCGGTGCCAGGCTTCCAGGCAGTCTTCGTCGTGCGTGTTGTTCCGTTGCGATCTTCTTTCATTTTCCACTCCACACCCGGACTCGGTGTCGAATACATCAATCGTCCACCACTGACGCGGCGCAGGCTTGCGACCTCGTTGCGTCGCAGCGTGAGTTCTCCGCAACTCTCGCTGTGGATCTGGACAGTCTCCGCGGTGATGGAGACCAGCGAGCCATAAATCAGGTCGCCGTTGCCCATGGTAATGGCAAAAGGTTCCTTGGAGTTAATCCCATTCTTTGGTAACTCCATCGTTTTCAACTGCGAGGGCCGCAGCGCGATCGGTTCGCTGAAGATTGGTGATTTCCACAGCACCTGCTCCGTAGTCACGCTGTCGAGTTCGCCGTAGAGAAATTCGCCATTATTCCATCGCAGGCAGGGTCGCGTCAAATCGGCGGATTCCGTCGCGCTGATCTGCGTAGTAACTCGACGGCCGCTGATGATCCGCAGCTGGCCCTGCGCGGGAAGTGAAACCCATGCGGCCAGCAAAACGACGGCGAACCGGATGCCACGGGCGGTCATCTGAATGAACGCGGTGTACTTTGGCGAAACTCTAGCGTTCATAGATCGGCAGGAAGCGGAAATTCAATGCCAGGGCCAGTAGCGACATCCCGGTGCCATAACTGCCGTTGGGAAAGCTGCCGTCGGCGAGTTGTGTCTGATGAAACTGTCGCACGAGCGCGCCGTTCCATTTTTGCCAGGCCTCATAGTCTCCCTGGAAAAGTGCCTGAGCCATGTAGTAGCGGTTGTATTCGGGATAGGAAGAATCGCGATGTTCCAACTGATTGGTGATGTGCTTCAGCGCAGCCTTGAACTGCTCCCAGTCCTTGTGCCGGCCCACGGACATTACCAAAGTGGCAATAGCGGACCTGTTCATGCTTTCGCCCGCACCGCCCAAGCCACCGGTGTAGGCCACGGAACCGTCCTTGCCGGTGCTGCGTTGCATGTATTCCAGCGCCTTGTTAATCGCCTGGTCAGGCACTTCTATACCAGCATTTCGTGCTGCGAGCAATCCCATCAACACGGCGCCCGTGACCGATGTATCAGCATCGGCGTCAGCCGGGTTGTAGCGCCAGCCGCCCCACTTGTTTTTTTCCTGCGAGGTGACGGCCAGTTTCACAGCAAGCTTAAGCGCTTCGCTGATGCTGCGTTTTTTTTCCGCAGCGCCCTCCTGCCAGAGCAGCGACTCATCAACGGCTCCGTAGGCTTCGGAAAGACCTAGCATCGCGAAGCCGTGATGATACATAGTGTTGGGCAAGTAACCTGTCTTCTCTTCTTGATCGTTAATAATTGCCCGCAACGCACGGCGGATGTTTGTGGCATAGCGACCGAAGTTCGGATCCTGTCCGCTTGCAAGGAAGGACATCAGACAGATACCCGTGAGCCCGCTGCCACGGTTGCCGTCCTGCCAGTCGCCCTTCTCGGCCTGCTTGGCGGCTAGCCAGGTGAGCCCCCGCTCATAAATAGTCTCCACTTCCGGTGGAATCTGTCCGCCAAAGCGCAGAGAGGATTCCTGCGCCAAAACCGGAATGTTACTGCAGGCAAGTATAATGGTAACGGCCGAAAAAATCGATGGCAACCGATGGGAACGTGACATCACGGACCTGCGCGCAGCGAATTCACCCGGTGCAGAAGCGGACATCTTCATTTTGCCGCTTTGTATTCTTTTGTTCTTATCGGCATTCATCACTTCGTTTGCATTTTTCTTTTGTGATTACTCTTCATTGAATCCCACCAGGATGCCAACTGTTTGGAATCAACCTCTTTCCACTGCTTCCATTGACTGGCATTGAGGATTGACCGGGATGCGTCCTCTGGCACCGCCAGGAAAAGCGTGATGAGATAGCGCGGGATAATGTTGGAGGATCCGCGTCCAAACATGTTCATAAAATCGTCATAATATTCCCCAACAGCCGTCTCCACGAGCGGCTCCAGTTTCCCGAACTGGTCGTTACTGAGGTGATACCTGCGGTTGAGTTCCGCTAGAATAGCCCGGCTGTAGGCGCGTTGACGATAAGTCTCGCGTGCGGCCAACGCGGCACCCAAGATATTTTTTTGTTCCGAAGTCAGCACCTCAGCCAGGGCATCCTTCCACAACACATGTTCACCGGTCGTCCCCTCATCTCCGAATCCGAAATTTTCAGCGTTCATATCCGCCAACCGCGCGCGCAATGCCGCGCCTTTGGCCATCTGCACCGTGCTGCGCACCCAGGACTCCAGTTGCTCGCGCTGTGTGTCGAGCGCGTGCTCCACCGCGCCTTTTGCGGCAATCTCCAAATACGACAGGCGTTCCGGCGACAACTTCACAACGCGCCGCACATCGTCCAATTTAGCTCCGACCAGCGCAGCCTTGTCGCGGCGCATATCCACCAGGCACTTTTCGAAATGCATCGTGAAAATTGTTTCGTCATCGGCAGCATCCTGCTTCTCCTTCTGCGGCGGTCCATCTTCCTTTTCCACCTTATCAACTAACACTCCCGCCTGGCCACCCAACTGGCGCATCCCCCGCCACCGGTTGTTGCGGCGGCCAGTGACGTCGCCGCGTGCTGCGGCCTCCCATATCTCCCACTGGCCGCTCTCCAGCACAGCCTTGACTTCATCAGCTTTAAACAGCGCCGCCTGGCCGGGGGTTACCGCTTCGTTGTTCGATTTTTTCTTCGACCACTCCGCCAGTGTCTTGGCCGCGATCGGTTCCAGTTTTTCGCGCTGCTCACTGGTGAACAGCAAGATTTGGTCCATTTCAGCCACGAACAACATGGCCACCGCTCGTGCACCGCGGTTGGAACGCTCCTCGGCCGCGTTCTCCCAGCGTTTGCGCTGATCATCATTAAGGATCGAAGCGACGCCCTTCACCCAGATGCTCTGGCTTGATTCATCGGCATTGATCTCTTCAACCTCTACTCTGTTGTTGTTGTTAAATACGTCACGACCTCTGGCGATAATCTGCGCAAGCTGCTGTTCCTTCATTGCCGCCAGAGCTTTTGTTGTGCGTTTGCGCTTGAGATCGCAAGCCCATTCAGTGGAAGTTTCCGCTAATTTTTCAAGCTGCTTTACCCGGTCATCTGGCAACTTGAGGAGCAATTTCATATCCTCGATTTCGTTGGCGATCTCGGCTGTGCGTGCAAGGCGCGTTTGCTCAATGATTGGCTTTATATAATCGGCGATTCGCTCGTTGAATTTCCGTTCGCGCTCAACTGCAATTTTGTCGAGATCGCCGTATTGTTCGACGGTGAGCGTTTTTTTAAGCGCCTCTTTCCAGCCCGAGTCCTCCTCTGGTTTCCCAAATTCACCGGGAAATCCGCTGGTAACCAACTGGTCCGCGCGCCAATTGGAAAGCATCGTTAGCGCACCCTCGCCTTCATTGCTGAGATAAGGTCGCAATTTAGCATCGAATTCCTCTTTCCACGTCACGAGCGAGCGCTCAACCGTCGGCTTCACCTCGTCTTCGAGCTTCCTTTTCTGTTCGTCGTTGATCTTTGTGACCTCTATGACCTCGGAGATGATTTTCTTCATCTCCTCCATGCGCAACTCACGCTTGATTTTTGCAGCTTCAGTGGCGAGTTCAGCAAGCGCTTTCTCCACAGTGTCTGGCAACTTAGTTTTCGTCGCTTTCGCTACCACGAGTTGATCATCGCCTTTGACGGAATACGTCGCTGTAAAAACAGAACACGCCGCCAAGCAATAAATGAAGCTGCCGCACCGAAATCGCATCATGGCTGCGTGCCTCCCGGGGCTTCGAGTTTGTTGAAATAAACATCCAGTCCGCTTTTGAATTCTTCGGGAAACTCGCGGCCCGCGTGCCCCGTGGACTGGCCGACGCTCCGATTCACCCGCTCTGCATCCGAGTTCGCGCCGTTGCCGAGGTCCGACAAGGCGGCAAGCGAAGAGGATGCAGCACCGCCGCCACTTTTGCCGGGACTGCCGCCGCCACCACCGCCGCCACCCTTCGAGCTCTGCCGCTTGGCTTGAAGCAAAAGTTCTATGGCCTCGGTCTCTGCTGCTATCGCTGTTGGCCCGGTTTCAGGGGTGTCCAGAATGCCGCCCGCCTCGTCCATGACATGCTTCACGGCTTGGAGAAGTTTCAACTCATCGCCGAAATTCTTACTGCCATCTGGGAGCACCAGAATGGCATCGAACGCGCTCTGGGTCAGGATCGCGATTTTCTCCTGCTTGCGCGCGAGAGAGTCCGTTTTTTCACGATACGCGTCCCGCGCCAGCGCAGGACGCGCATTTTCCATTTCGCGTGTCTGGTCGCGCAACATCATTTCATCGCGCAGAGCTTGCATGACCATAAGAACGATTTCTGGCGGCAGGCTTTCACTGTCTTTGCTTTTGCCTTTGCATTCTTTGCTCTCGCTGGCTCCGACCATTTCCTCGGCCCAGCGGTCCAGTGTATCCGCCCAGTATTCTGATGCCGAGATCGACCGCCCGCTCAGATTTGCGATGGTGTGATCGCCGGTGCGCGCGAGTGCGCTGACGATCTCGGTGGTTTTCATCTGGTCGAGCACATTCTTGAAATGCATATCCTGCTTGCGTTGGAAGTAAGCTTCCAGATCACTCTGTATCAGTGAGACTAATTCACTTTCTCTCTTGGCGTGGCCGGCGATAAAGCCGGACTGATCCGCAACGGCGGGCTTCACATCCTGCTTTTCCAAGCCGAACGAGTTGAGTGTTTTAGTGCTCAAGTCCGTGGCGATGTTCATCTGGTGCCTTGATGCCGCCTTGAGCCGCTTCACGAACGTGCTTGCTTCCAAGCTGCCAAGTATCTCGCCGAGCTGATCGGTGACCTTGGCAAATTCCGCGAGCAGATCACGCTGTTCTTTCACGGCGCTGTCCATCTTTTCCTGTGCGGCAGACTCCGCTGGCTTTTGTTCTTCATCTTTCTTGGCGCCCGGAGCAGCGGCCAACTGTGTCGTCGGCAGACCGAGCTTGCCAGCGCCTGGTGGTTTCGGTTTCGCGTTTGGATCTTGCGGTTGAGGTTCCGGAGGCTTGCCAAATCCGCCCTCTTTGTCCGTGATGCTCGGCACTGGCGGTTTCGGTTTCGCGTTTGGATCGGCCGGAGCGGGGGGCTGCGCACCGGAAGGCAGTTCGCCTTTGCTCAACTGCGGTGCAGTGGGCTGCGATGATTTTGATTCCTGCGGCTGGCCGTTCGCTTTCTGATTCGAAGGGTTGCCATTCTGAGCGGACTTATTTTCCTGGCCTGGCTTTCCATTGGGATCTTGCTGGCCCGCGGGTTTGCCGGCCTCGGCACTCGCAGTCTGCTTGAGCATATCACTCACGCTGGGCATCCGTTGCGCGGCGATGTCCTTGAGCGATGACAGCATCTTGGCCCACGCCTCCAGCCGCTGGCCGTCGAACTCCGGATTCTTCGTCGCCTGCTCCACCAGTTGCTTGCCCGCCTGCGTCAGACTGCCCAGGCGATCAGCGTTCGCGTTCTCTGCAGCTGCTTGCTGGCTGACGCGGCGTCGATTTTCCGGCCGATCGAGTTCTGCGGCCGTGAGCGAGCGCAGTTCCTTGTTGGTCGCGTGAAGCTGCTGCTCACGCTCGTAACTCTCTCGCGCGTATTGCAGCCATTTGCCGAGCTGCTCGGTGAGCCAGAGCGCGTGGTCGGTTTTGTTCAAAATGTGAACCACGAACGTCGACGAATACGCGCGCTTCCGGCCCGGCAGAAAGTCGTCCGCCCAAGCTCTGATTTCGAGCGACTGCGGCGGCACGCCTTCGCGTTCGGCGCAGAACGTCGCGCGCGCGGTCATCTCCTTTTTCTCTGCTTCGCCGGCGGCGGCTATTTTGTCGCCATGCGCAGGTTTGACATCACCGGTGCTTTGGCCCACGCCATTCCATTCCAGTCCAGTGCGTTGAATGCCAAAATCATCGCCGACCGTCAGATCGAAGTTCAGCACTTCAGAATCGAGCACCACCTGCTCCTTCGTCTCGCGCCGGGCGCTGATCTTCGGAGCCTCATCGGCCACGGCGTTTACTTTGAGGATCAGTGGCTCGCGCGGAGTGAGACCGTCGATGTCCTTCCACTCGAACTTGTGTTCAGTCGAGCTGGTGACTGGATGAAACGCGGTTTGCAGGATGTCGCCGGACACTGGCTGGTTTGCGTCATCCATGCTGGCTTCCGCGAGCGTCCTGCTGGCGGTGGCGGTGAATGAAGCCTGTGCATCCTTGAGCAGATTGACAGAGCCGCTCCGCACTTCGATCTCCGGTTCCGATTTGTATTTCAAATAGGCCGGCAGTTTTAATTTCACATTGAGTGACGTAAGTTCCGGACGGTTCCGCGGCTCAATCTTAAGCGACTTGCGCACATCACCCACGGAGAGCGCCATCGCGGTGTCTTTTTTCTGCGGTGGAAATGCCAGTGGATAGGCGCCTTCGCTCAACTTCACATTCACGGCCGGCTGGCCCTGGATGCGACCCTGGCCGTTGTCTGGTTTCCAATTGGTATCCTTCGTGAGTTTTACAGGCAGATCGAAGGGCTCGGCATAGGGCACCACCAGTTTGTCCGGCAGCTTTTCGACCCGTGCAAAAGTGTAGCGTTCCGTGTCGCTCCAAGGCAGGAGCCAGCGCGACAGAGCGTTGCGCGCAGCGTCGCTCACAGTGACGAAAGCCAGCAGCACCAGGGCCGCGGCAGCACCCGTCGCCCAAGCCCATTGCCGGTGTCTTGCATGGGGAACGGCACGGGAAAAATCCTGATCTTTCACCGCATCCGCCGCCTGCGCCATGGCCGCGCGCACGAGCGTTTCACTGCGTCCGTCGCTGCCGTCTTCCATCCGGGCCAGCTCGACGATGCCAAGCAACTGGTCACCAAGACGAGGCATTTTCCGGCGGAGAAGTTTCGCCGCTGCTTCCAGGGTTCGTTTGCTCCAGACCCAGCGATGCCACTTCAACGGCAGTCCCAACCCAAGAATCGCCGCGCCTGTGATCAGGATGGATGCCCGCAACCAAGCCGGTGTTTCCATAAGCCGGTCCAGCACGAAGACGAGCACATAAGAGAGCGCGAGACCGAAGGCTGCTGCCAGCACTCCTTCCGTAAGTTTGACAATCCAGACGTGCTTGCGGAAGTCTGCCAGCTTTTTCTCAAGAACCGGGGGGAGTTCGTGTATATTCATAGTTGAAGAAGAAATTTCGGGCTAAAATAGCCTCTCCGACTAGAGAGGCACCGACAATTAACAGAGAGCATAACGGATGGCGACTGAATTTCTTGCCAGATAGATGGAATTTACTGCGGTGCCTGTTTTGGATCCGCCCGGCACTCGGGGGTATGGGGTCGCCTTTCACTGGCGCAACATCCCAATTGCCCTTTTGAGAAAACGTATTAAATCCACCCCATGCCGTCCCTGTGAGGGGGCGGTGAAACAACCCAAAAAAATATGAAATCACAAGATGCCAAGAAGGAAACGAAGAAGAAACCCCTGCTCACCGCCAAGGAAAAGAAGATCGCCAAGCGAGAAAAGAAGAATCGCGGTTAAGAACTGTGTTGATCAGTCCGGCGGGTGGCATGGGCCTCTGGCCAGTGGGTCGGGGTGTCCCGGCTACAGGAGAGCGATGGCACCCTGCTCTTGCAGCAACATTCCGCTCCTTGTGCTAGGCAAGGTGGATCATGCGGCTCTCCGCATGAATTAAAAACTTCTGCGCACGGCATTTTCTGATCTCATCCGCCGATTACGCCGATGCAGAACCATTCGACAGGCTCAGGCCCTGAGCGGAGCCAAACGGGAACGTCACAACATTTTCGAGTGGATCAAAACCCACTCGGATGTCATAACGCAACAAATGGACAAGGTCGATCAAAACGCATCATCCGGCACGTGATAGAGGACGGCAAACAGAGGAAAGCTCAGCAAAATGTTTTAATGATAGGACTGACCCTAATGGTTGTTGGCCTCATTTCCGTTGCCACCGGGCAACAGAAAGAGCGTTCAGTCGATCATCCTCCACCGACACTTCAGCCGCGCACCGGCTCGCCCCCTGAGCCGGATGCACTTTCCGATGCGTTTAAGCAAGCCGTCCGCTTGACTGATGAAAAGCAGATCAGCGAATTGCCCGATGACAGTCCTACGTTGCGGGTTTTTTATGCGTTTCGTGGTGGTTCTCCCGCGCAAGAAACTTGGCAACAGTTAATTGATCAGGACATCCTGCGCCGCAAGGCATCTCCTGATATCCTTGCGCGACTTATTCATGAACCCGCCTATGAAGGAAACTTGGGTTCTGTTTGTGCATGGGTGGCTGCTCATCCGTCATACTCTGGTGCCGAGAAAGTTCTGAACGCAGCGATCACTGTTTATGAAAAATCGAGGGCGAATCGTGATCCGAGCATCCAAGGAGCGTTGGCCAACTTGCTGGAAAAAGTCGGTGGTTTGCGGCATGCTTATCTCTTTGATGAGCTGGAAAAAGATGGTTATTACATTGATCTCGAACGGAATCGGTTCTTGAAGCGAATCAAATCATCATCTCAAACCCAGGGCCGGGCAGACAACGAAACTTTCGTATCTCACACGGATATGCTTAAGTCAGGCATAGTAGAAAAGGCTCAGCGCGAATCTGGGAAGATGGGGATGCCGGCCCCTGATAATAGATCCAACCTGTTGTTTTGGGTGCTCGTGGTAATCGCCGCAACCGTCGGTGCAGCATGGCTGCTTCTCCGCAAGAGGAAGTGATGCGCGCTGGCAACGTCATACGCGCCTAGAACTGGAAATGGAGACTGGTAATTATGCGCTGCTTCACTTCCATCCTACCCATTGCTGTCTTTGTCTTCGCGATTTCAGTGTCTGTGCAAGGCAAGGTGAATGACGCAGAGATTGCGAGCATTCGAGTAACGACGGAACCCAAATCCCGAACTTTGTTGACACTAGATAACTTGCCAGCAGCGCTTGATGATCGCGATCAATTTACTTGGCTAGTTTCACAGCTCGACTTGGAGTCGCTTGATAAGTCTCATGTCGGTTTGATGACGACTTCCGAGCTTCGATTGGAAGAGGCTTTCAGAACAACACGGCTCTCGGAAGGAATCACAATGCAAATGCAAATTTCGCTGCTGAGTGGAATCGTTCTGCGCATTGAGACGCTGTTGTTGGGCGACAACCAGGCATTCAGAAAATCGAGAGAAGGGATAATCACCGGAATGGGGTTTCGAGGGCATTTTCAAGCTTTGTCTGAGTGGTGTCGTGCAGCGAATATTGAAACCGAAGCTGCGGCTTTGATCACTCACGCGCTCGAAGGCCCAAAGCAACAAGCCTCAGCAGAACTAATCACTAATCCTGTGATGGAGAAGAATTCAAGCAATGTGGATCTCCAAAACAAAGCGCCAATCTCGAAGCCTGCGACGCAACAAGAAGCGGCACCGCAGTCTGAAAGCAAGTCATGGCTCGTGTGGCTGCTGATGGTCATCGCCGCAACCAGCGGCGCAGCGTGTCTGCTTCTTCGCAAAAGGAAGTGAAGAAGTAGCGGAAAAACGGGGTCAGTGTGGAATGGCGCTAACTTAAGCATCATTATGCAGCCTTGGAGCGGTGTTTCGGTGGGGCTGGTTCATAAGTGCAAAGAGTCTTCTCTGAAAAAAGTGCGTCAAGCGGAAAAGGTTGGCTTCATTGATTTTGAGATGCTTGGAACGTTGAAGTGATGTCTAAAAATTCTCAAACGGGTGAACGTTCTGGCGCAACCTTGAAAAAAGTTGAGTCCGTCCAAAGAGTCGGTCGCCACTAGCCCCAGCAAGACGGGGCGATGGTGCCTTATTTGATTGTAATCGTAAACACGCTTGGCGGATCAACTCGCTGATCCCAGATCACGCTTGGTCGATGCATTCAAGTCCGTCAGCGCGCCCCGCGTTCGACGTGCTCTTGGCCAGCACGGTGGGGTGCTTGGATTTCAATGTTGCGGACTGCGCCAAGAAGTATCAACATTGATCGTTCCAGAGCGATAACCATGAGACTGATGATTCTTTGCGCCCCGGGTTTGGCCGTGCTGCTGGCACCGGCTGTGCTGGCTGTTGATTTTGAGAAAGACATCAAGCCGATCCTCTCGAAGAACTGTTACGAGTGTCACAGCGAGCAGAAGAAAAAGGAGAAGGCGGGATATGTGTTCGACAATGTCTCGCGCTTCAAGAAGGACATCGGGGTGAACTTGATCATCGAGCCGGGCAATCCCGCGGAGAGTCATTTCCTGGAAGTGCTGGTTGATCCGGACATCAGGCATCACATGCCGCCCAAGGGCAGTCTGCCACAGAAGGATCTGGACCTGATCCGGACTTGGATTGCGGAAGGCGCGACGCTCGACAAGAACGCACCCAAGATGGTGGCGAAGAAGCTGCTACCTCCGATCATGAGTTGGACGAACGCGGAAGGCGTGACCATTAAGGCCGGGTTTGGCGGTGTGAATGGTCAGAGTGTGATCTTCAAGATGCCTAACGGAAGCAAGAAGGAGTATCCCATTAACAAGCTGTCGCCTGCGAGCCAGAAGCTGGTGGCGGAGTGTGCAGCGCCATAGGAGTGGATGGCAGCCAGTTCCTCACTGCACTCTTATCCTGCAGTTTCGAGCAACGGTTCGCCGTAGGGCAGATCATCCGGCAGCGGCACGAATTCACGAACCCAGGCCCACAACTGCGAGAAGTCCTTGCCCACATCCCCGGAGAGGCAGTCGGTGATCATGCCGCCAGCCTCAGGATGGGCTTCGATAACCTCACGAAAAGAGAAATTCGGATCGTAAAACGCATAAACCAGCTTGCGCATGTTCTCCACGCTAGCGCGGAGGGCGGAGCCATATTGAGCGAAGTGTTGCGGGGAGAGATCGCCACTGAGCAGACCTTCATGAACACGCTCGCCGGCCATCATGCCACTCTTGAGCGCCAACATAACGCCGCTGCTGAAGACCGGATCAAGAAACGCGAACGCATCGCCCACCAGCAGCAAGCCAGGTGACGCACAATGACGGGAGTGATGCGAATACTCGCTGAGCACCCGGTATTCACCGTTACTCTCGCCGACACTGAGGTGATCCTTGATCCAGTTGTTTTCCTGGACTTCGCGATTGAAAATTTCCTTCGGATCCTTCACGCCGCCGCGGGTGAGATATTTGCCCTCGGCGACGACGCCGACGCTGACCATGTCGTTGTGCTGCGGAATGTGCCAGAACCAGCCCTTATCCGGAATGTAGGCGACCATCGTCTGGCCTTCGTCGATGCCCGGTTCGCGCTTGGATCCTTTGTAGTAAGTCCAGACAGCGATTTTATTAAGATACGGATCACGCATACGCCAGCCCTGGCGCGTGGCGCTCCATGCCTCTTTGCCAGTGCAGTCGAGCGTGATCGGCGCGCGATACTCCGCCGTGCCGCCGTTATTGTTCTTCGTCTTAACGCCGACAACTTTTCCATTCTCCCGGATCAGATCGGTGACCGTCACTTCCTCCTTCACTTCCGCGCCTTTTTCACGCGCGTTGTCCAGCATCATCTGATCGAATTCCGACCGCAGCACCTGCCAGGTCTGGGCGATGGTATCCTTGTCATAGCGGGTATGAAAATAGAACGGCGTGGAACTCTTCCCTTCCGGCCGCACGAAGGCGACGCTATATTTTTTCACGAAGTTCGAGCTTCTCATTTTCGGGATCATCCCGATGCGCTTGAGCGGCTCATACGTGAACGGGATGAGCGACTCACCAATGTGAAACCGCGGGAACTTCTCGCGCTCGAGTATCAGGACGCGGTGACCGTATTCGGCAATGATGGCTCCGGCACAACTGCCGGAGGGGCCGCCACCGATCAGAATGGTATCGTAGGAATTTGAACTGGGCATCTTGGGGAGAATCTTGGATTTGAGTTTGTTCGCAGACTGTAAGCATTACGCATCGTCGGTGGCTAGGTATGCACGGAATGCCTTCAATCGCAATTGAGGCGCGACCGATTGGCGACGGAAAATCGTCCAGACCTCCCAGATTTTTCCGCTTCAATCGCGCCGCATCCTGTGTAAGAACTTCCTAGTGACCCAAGCAACAGACATCCTATCCAAAGGCACGCGAATCCTCGTGGTCGCTCCTCATCCCGATGATGAATCGCTCGGCGCCGGCGGACTTATCCAGCAGGCGATCGCTGCGGGTGCTGAAGTGCGAGTGATTTTCGTCACGGACGGCGACAACAACCCGTGGCCGCAGCGCTGGCTCGAATGGCGCTGGCACATTGACGGCGAATGCCGCCGCCGATGGGGTGCACGACGCCGCGCCGAGGCTTTGCGCGCGATCGAGAAACTTGGTCTCTCTGAATCACAGGTAGAGTTTTTTGGATTTCCTGATGCCGAAATACTTTCTTTGTGGAGGAGGCGCGATGCTGCGATTCTGGACAAGTTCATGCAAACATTCGCCGCATGGCCCGCAGATGTTTTGATCCCGCCCTCGCCGAAGGACCGGCATCCGGACCATCAGGGCGCGTTTCATTTTGCACGGGAAGCATTGCTGAAACTCACTCAGCACCCGGCCATTTTTTCCTATCTGATTCATCCAGGCTGGCTGGCCGCAGAGCCATCCGGATGCCTGCTGCACCTGTCCCGCGAACAACAGGCGGTAAAGTTGCAGGCGATTCTTTGTCACGAAACGCAAACCTCGCTCAGCCGGGGACGCTTTTCATCCTACGCCTCGCCCGAGGAAATGTTCATCGCCGAGGTCACGGCCGTCCAGTCACCGCGAAAATGCGGTGAAGCTATTGCGCTTCACACTACTGGGTAACTCTTTGCAAGGAGTCGGGACACACATTGTTCCGTGCAGAAAACGGCACAAGAGTGCGCCGCCGCCTTGTCATTCAATTGCGCGAAACTCGATAGGATCAGTCGATGTGCGATCAAGTGCCGCTAAAATCAACTTGCGCGACATCATCCTGCACGCATAGTCGGCGTTCCATCTGTCGCGGCTCGATAGCTCAGTTGGTAGAGCAGTGGCCTGAAGAGCCTCGTGTCGGCGGTTCAAATCCGTCTCGAGCCACCTTATAAACCCATAGATAAATAGGGGTTTACAAATGTATAGTGCGACAAGCGTGAGCTTTCTCAGGTGCGGCAAATATTGTTCGCAATTGTATAAAGAAGGAAGCCCCGCTCTCCATGCTCGACTGCAAGACGTCAGACGGAAAATAGAACAAGTCGTCTTACGCCACGCGCGCCCCCTCTTGTTTGATGCCAGTCGCTCGCGTCACTCATCGGCGCAGGCCCCGACGAAATCACCCTACTCATCTTTTTGAGCAGGACGCATGACGTAGATTCCATCGAACCAACCGCGCCCCGCATAACGCTCCGCGTATCGGCTTTCCACGATAAGGAAATGTCCGATGCGCCGGAAATGCAGGTGCGTCGGCTGCTCACCCTCCTTGAGAGTGGTATTCTTTTCTGTAAACTCACCGGTCGAGGTGCCATCACTTGCTGTCTTGATCATTTTGGCCGGCAAACCACCTTCTATCATCCCGCTCATCCCTTCCTGACCTCTGGCTGCGTTGATGGTGAATCGTGCATCACCGTTGCTCACGATAAAAATTTCAATCGCCCCGCCAAAACCGTCGTCAAAATTTCCTTTCCAACCGGACTTCAATCCCTTCGGCATCTCCCCGCTTATGAAGTTGATCGCAGCCGCAATCACCTCAGCACGTTTCATCCAATATGCCGCCTGCTTTTCCGAAGGCTCAGGGGCAGCAGCCCCCGGAACTTGAGCGGCCCATTTCGAGCCATTCAGAGCGAACAACCGGTCACGCAACGCGGGCCAGGCTTTCTTCCACTCCACATAGGCAGGTTTGTCTTCAGCGGACGCCTTGCTTGAAGCCAGTTTGATGGCCTCATTCAATTTTTTCTCGACTGCATCGCAGTCTTTTTTTGCGAGCAGAGCGATTTTCTCGTCAGTAGCGTGGCGGTAAACCCCAGATAAACCGTCATCCTGGACCCCATCCTGGCCCGGCTTGAGTTTCACGGTGAGCCTGGTCGCGCTCCCGGTAGCGAGATATACCGGGCCCGCTGGATCGCCTTCTCCAGACTTCAGCGAGAATTCAATGCCCTTCGGCATTTTCTGGCCCGTGCCGGACCGGTTCCAGTAGGAACCCGGCTCACCCACGCTGCGAAGCGCCACCCTAAACTTTCCTCCATCAAGTGTCTCCATTGTGATGAACTGAGTGCCAGTCTCGTTGAGAAACGTGAGCGGTGGCGCGGCAGAAATACCCTGAGCCGACAAAATCGCCGCCATGAAGTTCGCCAGAAATATAAACCGCATAACTCAAACCCTAGCTACAGATTAAGCCCTGTCACTAGCAAAAACAGCCGCAATGCGCCCGATCAAATATTTAAAGAAGTGCCATCATCACGCCCGGCTACGTTTGGTGCCAGCACCGCATCCGCTAAGTCCGGCTGCGAAAAAATTGCCGATTGTGAATTAGCCGCGTCTGCGCAAAATAGGTGCCGATGCCATTTATCCACGACGACTTCCTCCTCACGACCAAAGCCGCCCGCCGTCTCTACCACGACTATGCGGAGCGCGAGCCCATCTACGATTACCACACGCATCTGCCGGTGGACGAGATCTCGAGCGACCAACGTTACGAGAGCATCGCCCATGTCTGGCTGGGCGGCGATCATTACAAATGGCGCGCCCTCCGCGCCAATGGAGTGCCGGAATCCCACGTCACCGGCAACGCACCCTGGAAGGAAAAATTTCTCGCCTGGGCCAGGACCGTGCCTCAAACCCTGCGCAATCCACTCTATCACTGGACTGCATTGGAACTAAAACGCTTCTTCGGCATCGATGAAATGCTGAGCGAGAAAACCGCGGAAAATATCTGGGCGCGTTGCAATGAACAGCTCGCCACGTCTGAGTTTTCCTGTCGCCAGTTGCTGACGCGCTCGAACGTGCGCGTCGTCTGCTCCACGGATGATCCCACCGACTCCCTGGAATATCACGCCTCCGTCGCCAAGCTCACCGATTTCAACACCAAGGTGTATCCCACCTTCCGACCCGATGCCGGGATGCGCCTCGAAGACTTGTCCGCATGGAATCAATGGACAGACAAACTCGCCTCCGTGAGCGGTGAATCTTGCGCCTCATTCAACTCCTTCCTCGCCGGCCTGCGTCAGCGGCACGATCACTTCCATGCCCACGGCTGCCGCCTGTCCGATCACGGCCTCACCGCGATGGACACCGAGACCGCGATTGAGAGTGAAGCGAAAAACATCTTCGACAAAGCCCGCGCGAAGCAGGCCGTCACCAGCGCCGACATCGCACGTTTCCGCAGCCATCTGATGCTCTTCTTCGGCCAGCTCGATGGGGAAAAGGGCTGGACGAAGCAGCTCCACCTCGGCGCGTTGCGCAACACCAACACCCGCATGTTTGAAAAACTCGGCCGGGACATCGGCTGCGATTCCATGGACGATCCCGCCCAGGCGAGCGGATTAAAATTCTACCTCGACACACTCGAGTCCCGCGGTCATTTGCCGAAGACTGTCTTGTATAACAATCATCCGAAGGACAACCACGTCCTCGCCACCATGATCGGCAACTATCAAAGCAACGAGCAAGGCATCGCCGGCCGTCTCCAGTTCGGCTCCGGCTGGTGGTTTCTCGATTCGCTCGAAGGCATGGAGTTGCAGATCAACACCCTCAGCTCCACCGGTCTGCTCAGCAAATTCGTCGGCATGTTGACCGACTCCCGCAGTTTC